>JAJYTL010000019.1 GCA_021793055.1 Pseudomonadota bacterium | reverse complement strand
GGTCCGATAGGTATGTTAGGCTCAGGACCTATTAAATTTCTTGCGGGCGGGCTGCCGGCTTGATTCATTGGGGGCATCGGGAGGTGCTTCGATGAGTGATCTGTTCTGGCTGTCGCGGGCGCAGATTCGCCGGATCGAACCGTATTTTCCGTTGTCGCATGGCGTGCCGCGTGTCGATGACCGCAAGATCGTCAGCGGCATCATCTTCGTGATCCGCAATGGTTTGCGCTGGCGCGATGCTCCGAAGGCCTACGGCCCGCACAAGACCATCTACAACCGCTTCATCCGCTGGAGCCGGCTCGGCGTGTTCAACCGGATCTTCGCCGAATTGGCGGGCCGGGGCCCTAAACCAGAGCGGCTGATGATCGATGCCACCCACCTCAAGGCGCATCGCACCGCTGCCAGCCTGCTCAAAAAGGGGCTGTTCCCAGACGTATCGGGCGCACCAAAGGCGGCCTGAACTCCAAGCTGCACGCCGTCTGCGACGGCCAGGGGCGCCCACTGGCGATGTTGCTGAGCGAAGGCCAGATGAGCGATTACAAAGGCGCGGCCCTGATGCTCGATGCCTTGCCATCGGCCAAGGCGATGCTCGGCGACAGAGGTTATGACGCAGACTGGTTCCGCAATGGCTTGGCGCAGCGCGGTATCACCCCATGCATCCCGTCAAAGACCAACCGCAAAGCGCCCATCCCTCACGACCAGGCACTCTACCGTCAGCGCCACAAGATCGAGAACATGTTCGCCAAGCTCAAAGACTGGCGGCGCATCCACACCCGCTACGACCGATGCGCCCACACCTTTATGTCCGCCATCTGCATCGCCGCAACCGTCATCTTCTGGATCAATCAATGAGTCCTGAGCCTAGTTCAGTCTCCCGGTTTGCACCATTGCTGATCTGGCCCGCCGAGCGGCCCCATGGGCGGCCGGCGAGGCGTGCCAGATCAGCGCCTCGGGCGCCGGTGGGCGGTAGCCGAGCGCTGAGTGCGGACGCACGGCATTGTAATGGCGCCGCCAATTTTTGATCACGATGCGGGCTTCCTTGAGCGTGTAAAATATCTCGCCGTTGAGCAGCTCGTCGCGCAGCTTTCCATTGGAGCTTTCGCAGTAGCCGTTCTCCCATGGACTGCCTGGCTCGATGTACGCTGTCTTGGCACCGACGGCGGCGATCCAGTCCCGCAGTGCCTGAGCGACAAATTCCGGCCCATTGTCTGACCTGATGTGCTCGGGCACGCCGCGCAGGATGAAGAGATCGGCCAAGGCCTCGATCACATCCGGTGCCTTCAGCTTGCGCGACACGCGGATCGCCAGGCTTTCGCGCGTGAACTCGTCGATGATGCACAGCATGCGGAACGCCCTGCCGTCATGGGTGCGGTCCGCCATGAAGTCGTAGGACCACACATGGTTGGGGCGCTCCGGCCGCAGACGGATGCACGATCCATCATTGAGCCAAAGACGCCTGCGTTTAGGCTGTTTCGTCGGAACCTTCAGCCCCTCACGCCGCCAGATGCGCTCGACACGCTTGCTGTTCACCACCCATCCCGCTCTGCGCAGCATCGCCGTGATCCGGCGATAGCCATAGCGGCCGTACTCGGTGGCAAGAGCGATGATATCGGCAGTCAAAGCCGCCTCATCGTCGCGTGTCGCGGGCGCTTTGCGCTGCGTGGAGCGATGTTGGCCGAGTGCCCGGCAGGCCCGTCTCTCGGACACACCCAGCTCCGACCTGACGTGATGGCTCTGCGACGTGCGGGGCTTAGAAGTTTCCCCTGGCGGCCTCAGCCAGGATCAGCTTGTCCAGCGTCAGGTCTGACATCGCCCGGCGCAGCCTGGCATTCTCCGTCTCCAGCTCCTTCAGCCGCTTGACCTGATCGCCCTTCAACCCGCCGTACTCGTTGCGCCTGCGATAGTATGTAACCTCCGTCACGCCTATCGCCCGGACAGCCTCAGCCACCGCTCGCCCCTGCGCCGTCAGCACGTCCACCTGCCGTAGCTTGGCGACGATCTCCTCAGCCGTATGTCTCTTCCTTGCCATAACCTAGTCCTCCTTCTCCAAAACCATACTTCAGGGAGGACCACTTCAAACGCGGCAGGCCAGTTCGGAGAGCTTCGCCAGATGGGTATTCGGACCGTAATGATCACCGGCGATAACCCCTTGACGGCGGCGGCGATCGCCGCGGAGAGCGGCGTCGATGACTTTCTCGCCCAAGCGACGCCGGAGGACAAGCTTCGCCTGATCCGAGAGGAACAGGCGAAGGGAAAGCTGGTCGCGATGTGCGGCGACGGCACCAACGACGCGCCCGCGCTTGCCCGGGCCGACGTCGGCATGGCGATGCAGACCGGCACGCAGGCGGCCCGCGAAGCCGGTAACATGGTCGATCTCGATTCCGATCCGACGAAGCTCATTGAGGTCGTGATGATCGGCAAGCAGCTTTTGATTACGCGAGGGGCGCTTACGACTTTTTCGATCGCGAACGATGTCGCGAAATACTTCGCCATCATTCCGGCGATGTTCTCGGCCTTTTACCCCCGGCTCAACGCGCTTAACGTCATGCATCTTGCGACGCCCCAAAGCGCCATCCTCTCGGCAATCATCTTCAATGCCCTGATCATCGTAGCACTGATCCCCTTGGCGTTACGAGGCGTCCGTTACCGGGCGCAGAACGCCTCGCGGCTTTTGAGCCGCAACCTTCTCATCTACGGTCTCGGCGGCTTGATCGTGCCGTTTATCGGCATCTAGGCGATCGACCTTCTCATCCACGCTATCGGACTGATGTGAGGGCCGTATGTTCCGCGCACTTAGACCCGCCATCGTTCTTCTCGCTGCGTTCACACTCTTGACTGGCATCGCCTATCCCCTCGCGATGACCGGCCTCGCCGGATGGTTGTTTCCGCGCTAGGCCGGCGGCAGTCTGATCGCGCGGGATGGCACCGTCGTGGGGTCGCGCCTGATCGGTCAGGACTTCACCTCCGCGCGCTATTTTCATGGCCGTCCGTCGGCGACGACACGGATAGATAGGGCGGGCAAGACCGTGGCCGATCCCTATGACGCCGAAAGGTCGGGAGGCTCTAATCTCGGACCGACCTCGAAGGCGCTGGTCGCGAGGGTTTCCGCCGCGGCCCGGGCGCTTCGGGCCGAGAATCCCGGTACGCCGATCCCGGTCGATTTGGTGACGGCCTCTGGAAGCGGCCTCGATCCCGACATCTCGCCGGCGGCGGCGTATTTCCAGGTCGGCCGGATCGCCCGGGCGAGAGACCTTCCTGCGGCAAGCGTGCGGGCGCTGGTTGCCGCCCATATCGTGGGCCGTGCCCTTGGCATCTTTGGCGCGCCGCGGGTAAACGTCCTCGAACTCAACCTCGCCCTCGACCGCTTGTCGACCCGAGCCGGTAAATGACCGAGACGGATAGAGGCCATGACGTGTCGGCTTCTGGGACCGCAGCAGCCACCCTTGTTCTGGGCTATAGTATCGCGAGCTTTGTCCGTTGCCCGACCTCCGACCGAGGAGCTTACTTCGAGGAATAGAGATGCGCGCCTCCGATCCGTCCGCTTCGATGCCGCGTCCCTCGCCGGAGGCCCTTCTCGCCGAGGCAACGGCTGAGCGCCGGGGAAAGCTCAAGATTTTCCTCGGCGCCGCCCCTGGCGTCGGCAAGACCTACGAGATGCTGCAAGCCGCCGCGGCGCGGAAACGGGAGGGTGTCGACGTGGTGATCGGCCTCGTGGAGACCCACGGCCGGGCCGAAACCGAGGTGTTGGTTCGGGGCATCGAGGCGATCCCTCGCCGCCGGGTGCCCTATCACGGCCGCGCTCTTGACGAGATGGACATCGATGCGGTGCTGGCGCGAAAGCCTGCGCTCGCCCTTGTGGATGAACTGGCCCACACCAACGCGCCGGAAAGCCGGCATCCTAAGCGCTACATGGACGTGGAAGAACTGCTTGCGGCCGGCATCGACGTCTATACTACGCTTAATGTGCAACACGTGGAGAGCCTGAACGACGTGGTGGCACAGATAACCCGCATCCGGGTGCGGGAGACGCTGCCGGACAGCGTCCTCGACCGGGCGGATGAAATCGAGGTCGTCGACATTACGCCGGCCGACCTGATCCAGCGCCTCCGGGAGGGCAAGGTTTATGTCCGTGACCAGGCGCGGCGGGCGCTCAAGCATTATTTTTCTCCGGGCAATCTTACCGCGCTTCGCGAGCTTGCGTTGCGGCTGACGGCACAGCGGGTCGACGCGCAGATGCTGCACTACATGAAGGCGCGCGCAATCAGCGGGCCGTGGGCGATCGCGGAGCGGCTGCTTGTCTGCGTCAGCGAGAGTCCTTTCTCGGCCCAGCTCGTGCGACGTACCCGCCGCGTCGCCGACGAGTTGAAGGCGACCTGGATCGCGCTTTATGTCGAGACGCCACGCCATCAGCGGCTTAGCGAGGCGGAACGGGACCGCATCGCCGACACGCTGCGGCTCGCCGAGACCCTGGGCGCCCAGTCGATCACTGTGCCCGGCGAGCGACTGGCCGAGGATATTGTCGCGTTCGCCCGCGCCAACAACGTGACCCAGATCGTTCTGGGGCAGACCGGGCGGCCAAGGTGGTATGAATGGCTGCACGGCGCGATCGCGCACGATGTGATCCGCAATGCCGGAAACATTGGCATCCAGATCATCGTCGGGGAAGGCGAGCCGGTTCCGGTCAAGGTGGTGGCGACGCGCGCTGCCGCGCGAAGCCCGAGTCCGATGCCGTACGTCTTCAGCACCGGGCTTGTCGCAGTTTCCCTGATCGCCGCGCTTGTCGTCGCGCATTTTATTGCGCTTCCGGATATCGCCATGATGTTCCTTCCGGCAGTCATGGTCGCGGCCATCTTGTACGGGCTCTGGCCGTCTTTGATCGCGGCGCTGCTCTCGGTGCTCGCCTACAACTTCTTCTTCCTGGCGCCGCTCTACACCTTCACCATCGCCGATCCCGCGAACGTCCTGGCGATGATCTTTTTCGGCGTCGTTGCCCTGCTTACCAGCCAACTCATGGCGCGGGTCCGGGCGCAGGTCGTGTCGGCCAGATCTCGCGCCAGACTGGCGGCCGAGTTGCACGGATTCAGCCGCAAGCTTGCGGGGATCGGCAATCTCGACGATCTGCTATGGGCATTCTGTTATCAAGTCGCTTCAATGCTGCATGTGCGGGCCGTGGTGCTGCTCGATGAGGATTATGAAGCTGTGGTTCGCGCCGCCTATCCACCCGAGGACGAGCTCGATCCCGCCGATTTCGCGGCAGCCAAGTGGGCGAGGGACCACAATCGGCCGGCGGGGCGTGGGGCCGATACCTTGCCGGGGGGGAGGAGGTTGTTCCTGCCCTTGCGGACCGCGCGAGGCCCGGTCGGAGTCGTGGGCGTCGATGCCGCCCGCAGCGGCCCGTTTCTCACCCCCGATGAGCGCCGGCTGTTGGACGCGCTGAGCGATCAGGCGGCGGTCGCGATCGAGCGCATCCGGTTGGTCGACGATCTCGATGAGGCGCGTATACAGGCCGAAACCGAGCGCTTGCGAGGAACGCTTTTATCGTCGATCTCGCACGATCTCAGGACGCCGCTGGCGTCGATTATCGGCGCGATCACCACGCTCGGAAGCGCCGGGCCCGAGGTCGGCCCCGAAGCGCGGCGCGAGCTCATCGCGACCGTGCGCGATGAGGCGGAGAGGCTCAATCGTTTCGTCGGCAACCTTCTCGACATCACGCGGCTCGAGGCCGGGACGCTTACGTTCAGGCGCGAGGCGGTAGACCTTATCGAGGTTGTCGAAACCGCGCTGCGTCGCGCTGAACGCATTTTGGTGCGTCACCGGGTCACAGTCGGCATCGCGCCAACTTTGCCGATGATCGAAATTGATTCCTCGCTGTTCGAGCAGGCGCTTTTCAACTTGCTCGACAATGCGGCGAAGTATGCGCCGCCCGGCTCGCAGATCCGCATCGCGGCGGAGGCGGTCGGAGGTGATGTGCGCGTTATTGTCGAGGACGAAGGACCGGGAATCCCAGCCGAGCGGATCGGGCATATATTCGACAAGTTCCAACGCGCGGCGCAAGGCGACACCCGTCCGGCCGGGACGGGGCTCGGGCTTTCCATCTGCCGCGGGTTCATCGAGAGTTTGGGCGGGCGGATCGAGGCCGAGAACCGGCGGGATCGGTCCGGCGCCCGCTTCGTCATTACGTTGCCGGCGGCGCCGAAAGTTGGGCATGGAACCGACCCCGGGACAGGGCGGTTCCTGTGAAGGCGTCGGGACGAATCCTGATCGTGGACGACGAGGCGGCGATTCGCCGTCTCCTTCGTACCGGGCTTTCGGCGCAAGGCTACAGCGTGATGGAGGCAGAAACCGGCGAGGCGGCGATCGATCTCGCTCAACGTGGGGCTCCGGACCTCGTGATCCTTGACCTCGGCCTGCCGGATGTCGACGGCGCAGAGGTGCTGCGCAGGATCCGGTATGGCTCGCTTATTCCGGTGATCATCCTGTCGGTCCGCGACGACGAGAAGGGTAAGGTCGCCGCTCTCGACCTCGGCGCCGACGATTACGTGACAAAGCCGTTCGGTATGGACGAGCTTCTTGCGCGTATACGCACGGCGCTTCGCCACCGGCTGCAGCAAAAGGGCGAGTTGCCGCGCTACCGTTCGGGCGACCTGGTGGTTGACCTGGACCGCCGGCGGATCGACTTAAAAGGCCGGAGCATCGTCCTGTCCGTCAAGGAATACGAGCTTTTAGCTCTTCTTGTGCGGCACGCGGGAAAGGTCGTGACCCACCAGCACCTGTTGCGGGAGATCTGGGGGCCGGCGAATGTCGAAGATGTTCAATACCTTCGCGTATATGTGCGGTCGCTGCGCCAGAAGCTCGAAGAGGACCCGGCCCGTCCACGCTATCTTCTGACGGAAACGGCCATCGGGTACCGGCTTCAGGCGCCGGATTGATCCGTGTTCCGTGTGATGAGCCGGCGCGGAACAGCGGCCGCTGTCTTCCCTCGCCGAGGGGCTCGGTATTTTGGCTCAGGGTTCGATGGTGCATTATTTCCAGGGAATGGAAGGATGCGCCATGGCGCCTATTCAGAACGGCCAATCTCCGGCTAAGCGTCCGCGCCGCTATCTCAATCGGCTTTGACGAAATCGTAGCGGCCGACACCTTGAACCAGCAGATAGCGGCTTATGCCATTCCCGGCGTTGCGCGAGCGATGCACCACTCCGGACGGTACCGCGAAGGTCTCGCCGGGATGAAGAAATATCTTCTGCGCAGGATCGCGGATTTCCACGCTTATCAGGCCTTCTAGGCAGTAAAACCGGTCGCTGACCGCGGAATGAAAGTGCCAGGAAAGACTATCGTCGGCGCCCAATACATACTCCACCACTCGGACCTCAGGGGTCTGCGCGACGATCCTTGTCTTCTCGGCCGCTTTCGATTGTGCCGCCGGCGCATCTTGGCGTGCGTTCATATCGTCCTCCTTGTTGATCCGGCTGATAAGCCGTCGACGGCGACTGGAGAGCGAGGCGGATTTTTCACTCGGCGCGCGGCAGGGCGATGCGATGAGCCTCCGGCTGGCGATCGGACCCGCTCGGGAAGGGGCACTGTGGAACGGGGCAGCGTCCTCCTCAAAAGCCCAAGGCGGCCTTGGCGGCGTCGCTCATCAAGTCGGGAGACCATGGCGGCATCCAGGTCATTTCGACGTTGACCGCGCCGATGCCCTCGACTTGCGCGAGCGCGGCCTCGGCACCCTCTTTTAGCATGTCCGTCGCCGGGCAGCCGGGGCGTGTCGTCGTCATGCAGACGCGAACCGTGCCGTTTTCGGCAGCGACGTCATAGACCAGACCGAGATCGACGATGTTATAACCGATCTCCGGATCGATGACGGTTCGCAACGCCGATAAGGCGGCGTCCGTCAGGGTGTCGTTTGCCATCAGCCTTGTCCCTTCGATCCTGAATGCCGGATGAGATGGCGAAAGCCGTCCTGGCCTAACGCCTTGCTTTCGATGCTGTGGCCGCGCTCGGCGAGGGCGCGATAGAGGAAAACCGGTTCGCGCTCGGTATAGACCTCGAGGCGGGCGCCGGCGGCCATGCCTTCGAGCGTGGCGAGGACCCGCTCCAAGGGCTCGGGCGGCTCAAGGCCGCGGGTATCCAACGTCGGGGCCGGAGCCGCGCCCGCATCCTCCACCGGCTCCGCGGCTGACCGCGAGGTAAACACGACCTCCCAGTCGCCGCCGCCGATCGGCTGTTCGCGATGATCGAATCCGCGGCTTTCCATGACGGCGAAGAGCGGTACTGGTTTGAAAGGAGCGAGGAGTTTGAGTTCCTGGTTGGCCGCCAGACGATCGGCGGCCGCCATGATGTCGGAGAAGGGCTCGCCGCCTTCCATCAGGATGGGGCGAACATCGAGGATCAGGGGAGATGCTACGGTCATGCGGGGGTTCCTTTCCAGTGACCGGCGGTTTCGCCGGAAGAAGCAGGAGATTGTCCGGTGGATGAAGCGGCGCCCGCGGCGGCTGAGGCTGCGGCGGGGCGAGCGGAGCGCGCGCGCCAAAGCTCGCGCACGATGAAGAGGCTGGCGACAAGGTGCACGAAGATTGCGCCGCGCCAGAGCAGGGGCCGATTCAGGAACCCCGCGATGGTGCCGAAGAGAACCGCGAGGAAGTAAAGCGCAAACCAGGGCGCCGCGCGCGTTTCCGAAATCAGGTCCTGCACCCGCGGCACCGGCTCCTTGCCGAGCCGCGGGCCGTAGCGCTCCAGCCAGGTGAGGAAGGGAACGATCTTGTAGAGCTGGCTGAGGCCGAGCCCGGAAAGCCAGCCGAAGAAAAAGAGGTAGCCGATCGGCCCCGCGAAGGCGCCGAGCCTACCGACCAGGGTGAGGTACGTAAAAGCCGGCAGGAACAGGGCGAGGCAGAGGAGCGCCGCTGCCCCGGCCCGGCTGTTGAGTTCGAGAACCGGCCGCCGGCGTCGAGCGAAAATCCGGACCATATCCGCGAGATAGAGGGCAAGGGCGAGGACAAGAACGAGGCTGCCGGCGCGGGTGATCGCTTGCTCCGGCGGGCCGGCAAGGACGGCAGAGAGCCAGATGAGGCCGAGCGCCGCCGCGGCGAGCGCGAGGATGACATTTCCAAGCCGCGTGTCGTCCTGCGGCGAAAGCATAAACATCGACAGCAGGCGGTAGGTCACGCCCATCGCCGTCAACGTGAACCAGCCGACAAGCCCGCTGGCGAAATGGAGCGGTAGTCCGCGCGCGAGCCAATCTGCGGATGGAAAGCGTTCGGGCCACGCGAGGATAACCCCAAAGCTCAGTCCGAGGCACGCCGTCAAAACAAGAAACGACAGGCCGACGGCGACAAAGCGCGCCGGGAGGGCCAGCGGACGGCTTTCGGCGAGCCCCCGGCCTAGGGGTATCGCGATGGTAACAAGACCGATCAGAACGAAGCCGCCGCCGATCGGAAGCGCCGCTTGCGGAATCTTGGCCACGGTGCCGCCGAGGGCGAAGAAGCCAGTAAGCATTAGAATCAATCCGATGCCGATGGCGACGAGGCCGATAAGGCCGGCGCGGTCGCCGATGGCGCCTTTGCCGGTCAAAACGGGTACAAATTGCAGGAGCGCGCCCAGCATCAACAGGGTCAGCCACCCGATGGTGAGAAGATGCACGACGAGCAATGTATGAGCGGCGAAAAGCGGCTCTGCGGGATAGGCAAAGCCGAGCACCATGAGAATCTGAGCCAGTAGGAAAGCGGCAAGCGCCGCCGCGAAATAGCTGATCGTCCAACGGGAGAGTCCCGCATTCATGGTCCCGTCCTTCCTATCGTGTCGGTGTAAGCGATCGTCTTTGCGATCGCACAATATTCAGGCCCATCGCGTCGGGCGCGGTTCGCCCGGCTGGCGACGTCGGGTAGTATTCTGTCACGCCCGGATTCGCGCCCGGTCGCAGAGGCGTTGATCCAATTTCCGGCCACGTGCCCTGTGGCTGACGGCGGGGCGGGCACTGCCGTGCCCTGCCCGCCGCAACCGGGGCGCCTCAGGCGGCCTTCAAGCGCTCGATTCGAACTTTCCATACGCTTGGTCCCGATTCGAGATAGCTCCAGCCGAACTGGCCGCCGCGCTCCGCTTCGAGCTGGTAATAGAGCGGCTTCGGATCATGATCGTTGACGAGGACGAAGGCATCCCCTTGGGGCAGCACGTCGCACTTCTCGAAGATCAGACGGTGCCGCTCGATCGGCGGCAACGGGCGAACGTCGACGGTCAATGGCTCAGGCATGGCGAGTCTCCTTTGTTGGGGGCCGGTGAGGCGATGAAGAAGGGCGGTATGCCGATCGGCATCGCACGGCCGCGCTTGCCGAAGGGCCGACCAGGCTTGCGCGGAGAGACGGCAGGCTTGATCGATCTCTCCGGCCGCGGCCAACGCCCGCAAGGCGCAGCGTAAAAGGTCGTCAAGGGCTTGCACCAGATCCCTTGCCGGTGGGAGCGGTGCGGCATTATCCTTTGTGCGGTCTTGGCTTGCGTCATCCATGGCAGGGACGCCTCGGCGGTCAGGTTGCGTTGACGCGAAGCAAGGTAGGGCAGGGGTTAGACGGCGTTGTTGCGCAATCGCAAAGTTCTCGCGCTTTCGCCGTGAAATTCCGTTGTTGGCCCGACCAATTGCGGTGGGGAGAGGAAATGAACAGGAAATCCCGCCTACCTTCCACTCCGACATCGGACGAGGCCGCCGCGCCAGGGCGTTTTCTTGACGGCGCGGCGATCCGGCATCTCCCGTTCTTCTCCGGTTTCGACGCCAAGGTTTGCGATGATATCGCCCGTGCGGCGCGGGTGAAGCGCGTTCCGACGGGCGAGACCATCTTCGCCCAGGGTGCGGTCCCTGACTCGGTGTTCATGGTTCTGAGCGGACGCTTTAAGGCCGTCCAAGTCACGCCGGAGGGCGGCGAGGTGGTCGTGCGCCTGCCAAGCGCGGGCGACCTCATCGGTCATGTGTCGGTCTTCAGTGACACGCCTTATCCGGCAACCCCGGTCGCGGTGACGGAGAGCTTGATCCTGACTTGGACACCGGCTGCCTTCACCGACCTAATGTTGAATCACCCACAGCTTTCTCTGGCGGTAATCCGCAATATGGGAACCTACATTCAGGAGGCGCATGCACGCCTTCGCGAGGTGTCGACGGAAAAGGTGGAACGGCGGATCGCCCACGCCATTCTCCGCCTGGCCGAGCAGGCGGGGACGCCGGTAAAAGGCGGCGTCGAGATCAGCTTTGCGATCACCCGGCAGGATATAGGCCTGATGACGGGCGCGACGCTTCACACTGTGAGCCGTACGCTGAGCGCCTGGGAGCGTCAGGGCATCATCGACGGTGGCCGACAGCATCTGGTGTTGCGTGACGCCAAAGCTCTGAGGCGGATTTCGGAGGCGTCCACGGCGCCAAGCCGCAGTCGCTGAAGGCAATAGGCGCAGCGGCCGCGCACCGGGTCTTCGGCGCTTAAAATTGCTCAGGGTGTAAAGAATCTACCAGAACCGCAAGCCAAGCAGCCGCAGTTCGGATCGGGCTGTTCGCGCGGTGCAGCGAGCATCGGTTTACGTCGCCTTCAGGAAAAGGCTGCGGATTTTGAGGCTGGTCTCTTTAGGTTTCTCTATGTTCCGCGGGATCACCACGCCGTCTGGGCACAGCGCGAGCGCCCGGTACATCGGCATGGCGGATCATATCCCGGAGCGTCGCGGGATATAGCACGCGGTCATCACGACGCTGCGTCCCTCCGGGCGGGTGACGATCACGGACTTGTCGGCAAGTTTCCGGTTGTCCCGCTTCTCGACCTAAGCATCGAACGCGTCGCAATCGATATGGGCGATCGAAAGCCCCAGAAGCTCGGGATGGGTGGATCGAAATTCTCGCCGCTTTTGGAGAAGACACTGCATGCCCCGTTATGAACAAGGGGCGCCGGCGCGACACGTGTGCGAACCGGCGGGCCCCATTTTTGTTCCGCTCAGGCTGCGGTCGCGAGGTGGCGATGGTGGCTACTTTACATCGACGGGCTTTCGCTTCCCAGGCCCCGATCGGCCTTGACCGGATGTAGTGTGTTCGGCCCTCCGGCAAGGCCGTTCGCCGGCAGGGATTGATAGTGGCACTGGCTGGTGTCGCAGCGGCTGACGCGCCATTCCACCGGCTTGCCATCAACGGTATAGGCGATGCGGTCGATCTGGAGGAGCGCCGCTCCCGGTGCCAAGCTGAGAAGACTGGCCTCGCTCGCCGAAGCTGCGACGGCGCTGACACGTTCGACCACAGACGCGATGCTGATCCCGTAGATGCGCTCGTAAAGGTCGTAGAGCGTGTTCGGCAGATCGCTTCCCGGCGGTAGACCGAGGTCGGGGAAGAGGACGGCCGGAACGACAATCTCCTCGGCCAGCGCCGGCTTCGTGTTCAGACTGCGTACGCGGCGGATGTGTATCACGGTTGCGTCTGCGGCAAGCGCAAGGCGCCTCGTCTCCGCGCTCCGGGCGCGGCGATAGCGGCAGGAAAGGAGTCGGCTCGATGGCAGGCGGCGAATGCCGTTGTTGCCGATCAGCGGGAAGAACTGGAACAGCGAGCGGTCCGGTGAATGCGAGGCGACGAAGGTGCCCTTACCCTGGCGGCGCACGACGAGATTTTGCGCCGCGAGCTCATCGAGGGCCTTGCGCACCGTCCCCTGGCTCACGCCGTATTCGGCCGCGAGTTCCAATTCGGTCGGCAGCTGCACGCCGGGCGGCAGACTACCGTCGGCGAGCCGGCGCGTAAGGCGTTCCTTCACCTGAAGGTACAGGGGTCGAAAGCCGAGGGCGGAAGGGACCTCGGCATCGGCGGTAGGCTGGCCGGTTAACTTTTCCATATCTCGCATCTTAGTTCCATATCCCGCATCTTGGCACAAAAACATATCTTATATAAGATATAAGACTATTGACTCCTACGCGCGGCGGATATTAGCGTCATTTGGCTAACGATAAGGACAACAGGCATGACCCCGCATTTTCTCGTTCACAACAAGACCGATACCGTCGGCGTCGTCGTAGTTGAGGGCATCAAGGCCGGCCAGCGGCTGACCGGATGGATGATGGACGGCGATGAGACCATCGCCCTCCGCGCCGTGGATGCGATTCCCCTCGGGCACAAGATCGCACTGCGTAACATCAAGAAGGACGAAACGGTTTTGAAATACGGCCATGATGTCGGCCGCACGGTCGCGGCGATCGCCAAGGGCCAGCACGTTCACGTCCATAACATGAAGACAAAAAGGTGGTAGCGATGGCAAAGCGGCAGTCACACGGATCGCGGCGGGCGGTGCCGACGTTTTTCGGCTATCGGAGGGAAAAGGGCAACGTCGGGATTCGCAATCACGTCATCATTCTTCCGCTTGACGATCTTTCAAACGCCGCGGCCGAGGCTGTGGCGAACAACATCAAGGGTGCGCTTGCAATCCCCCATCCTTACGGACGACTTCAGTTCGGTGCCGATCTCGAACTTCACTTCCGCACGCTGATCGGCACTGGCAGCAACCCGAATGTCGCCGCGGCGGTGGTCATCGGCATTGAGCCTGGATGGACCAAGCGGGTTGTCGACGGTATCGCGAAGACCGGCAAGCCGGTCGAGGGCTTCTCGATCGAGGGCAACGGCGATATTGCGACCATCGCCGCGGCGTCGCGTCGCGCCAAGGATTTCTTGCAATGGGCGAGCGAAAAGCAGCGCGAGGAATGCGCCTTGAACGAGCTCTACATATCGGTCAAATGCGGTGAATCGGACACCACCTCGGGCCTTGGCTCCTGCCCGACGGTCGGCAACCTGATCGACAAGGTCGACGCCATGGGCGCGACCACGTGCTTTGGCGAAACTTCGGAAATCACCGGCGCTGAGCAGGTCTGCGCGAGCCGCGCGGCGACGCCTGAGGTGGCGAAGAAGTTTCTAGCGACCTGGAATGCCTATAACGATTTCATCAATGAGAACAAGACCAACGATCTTTCGGAATCGCAGCCGACGAAGGGTAATATCGCGGGCGGCCTGACGACGATCGAGGAAAAGGCTTTCGGCAACCTGGCGAAGATTGGCCACAAGGCGAAATACATCGACGTGCTCGAGCCGGCGGTGGCGCCCACTAAAGGACCCGGCCTCTATTTCATGGATACCTCCTCGGCTGCGGCCGAATGCGTCACCTTGCAGGCTGCTTCGGGGGCGGTGGTGCATCTCTTCCCGACCGGCCAGGGCAACATCATCGGCAATCCGATCGAGCCGGTGATTAAACTGACCGCGAATCCGCGCACGGCCCGCACCATGAGCGAACATATCGATCTCGACGTCTCGGGTATCTTGCGCCGCGAGATGAACCTGAATCAGGCAGGTAACGCATTGATCGATATCATGCTCCGGACCTGCAACGGCCGGCTCACGGCGGCCGAATCCCTTGGCCATCGCGAATTCGTGCTGACAAAGCTTTACCGCAGCGCGTGAGGCGGCGAAACGGTGGATAGTCGGGTGCTGCAGACCTGGGAACTGTCACTCTGGCGGGGTACGGAAGAAGGGCGTTTCGCGTCCTACCAGGTGCCTTGCCGCGAGCGGCAAACGGTGCTCGACGTCGTTACCTACGTGCAGCGCCATATCGACGCGAGCGTAAGCTATCGTTTTGCCTGTCGGGTCGGCATGTGCGGCTCCTGCGCCATGACGGTGAACGGAGTTCCGCGTTGGACCTGCCGCACGCGAATCGCGGAGGTGGCGCAGGGCAACCGCATTGCGATTGCGCCGCTCTCTCATCTGCCGGTGATCAAGGATCTTGTCTGCGACATGAGCGTTTTCTTCGAGAAATGGACGACTGCGGGCGGTGCCTTTGTACCGACACCCGGGGCAACCGATAATTTCGCCCACATTCCGCCGGATCACGCGGCGCGGCGCGCGGCCGATGCGGCGATCGAATGTATCGGTTGCGGTGTCTGCTATGCCGGATGCGACGTGGTCGGATGGCGGCCGGAATATCTCGGTCCGGCGGCGCTGAACCGTGCCTGGACGCTTGTCAACGACGCGCGCGACGGTGCCGGTGCCGAACGGATTGCGGCCGTAGCCGGCGATGCAGGCTGCCATGCTTGCCATAGCCAGCAGAACTGCACCCGCCATTGCCCGAAGCATCTCAACCCGGCGGCCAGCATCGCCGGTTTGAAGCGCCGGGCTGCTGCCGCCCTGTGGCGAGGTGGATCATGAGCCGCGCCGGGGAAGCGCGGCTCTGGCTTGCCCAGCGGATCAGTGCCGGCATCCTGGGAGTTGCCGTCGTGGTGCATCTCGGCACCATCATCTATGCAGCTCACGTCGGGTTTTCAGCGGCTGCGATCATAAGCCGGTTGCACGATAACCTCCTCTTCGCCACGTTTTATTTCGTTTTCGTGGCTGCTGCCGCCGTTCACGCTCCGATCGGCCTACGCGCGGTTATCGCGGAGATGACGGCTTGGCGCGGCCGCTCGCTAAACGTTGCGGCGGTCGCGTTCGCCCTGCTTCTCTTCGCTCTTGGCGCACACGCCGTCCTTTTGCTCACGGCGGGCGTCTGATGTTCGCGGCCTCGCGCTTTCATGCGCGAAACCACTCGAATTATTGGGCCTTCATGCTGCACCGCATCAGCGGGGTTGCGCTTGCGCTGTTTTTGCCCGTGCACTTCTGGGTTCTCGCGCTCGCGGCGAAAAGCCTCAATGGTTTCCTGGTTTGGGCGCACCAGCCACTGGTGGAGTACGCGGAAGCAGGGCTTGTGCTGCTGCTTGCGCTGCATCTGACTGGCGGCTTGCGCGTTCTCGTACTCGAATTCCTGCCGTGGCACAATTGGCAGAAAACGGCAATCGCCATCTCGGGCGGCGTAAGTTTGGGGGTGGCGCTTGTTTTTATGCTCAACCTGACATAGGCAGAACGGGAGCACCGGGCAGCCGCCGGCGCTTATAACAATGGGAGGAAGCCAATGTTATTGAAAATCCGACGTGGTGTTGTGATTCTCGGCTTATTTGCCGGAGCTCTGGCCCTTACCGGAGTGCCGGGCCATGCGCAAGCCGAAGTGAGCGAGATTACCGTCGCGACGCAATACGGCATCAGCTATTTGCCGCTTGTCGTCATGGAGCATGATCAGTTGATCCAGAAGGCGGCGGCGAAGGAAGGCGTCAAGAACCTCAAGGTTAACTGGCTGCACTTTAGCAACGGAGCGGCCATGAACGCAGCGTTGCTTTCAGGTACCCTCACGTTTCCATCGGGCGGGGTGGGGCCGTTGATCACCGTTTGGTCGCGCACACATGGCAATTATAATGTTCACGGTGTCGCTTGTCTGAACACGATGCCGCTCTTCCTCACCACGACGAACCCCAAGGTGAAATCGATCAAGGACTTCACGACGAAGGACCGCATCGCCTTGCCGGCGGTCAAGGTCTCGGTTCAGGCGGTGACCCTCGAAATGGCGGCGGCCAAGGTTTGGGGCTTCAAGCATTACGATAAGCTAGATTCCTTGACCGTGTCGATGAGCCACCCGGAAGGCATGGCGGCAATGCTTTCGCGCCATTCGGAGATAGACGCCCATCTGTCGAGCCCACCCTTCCAGTACGAGGAGCTAGAGCACAAGGGGGTTCATCTGGTGCTTAATTCCTACAACGTGCTGGGCGGCCCGGCGACCTTCAATTGCGTTTGGACTACAGCCAAGTTCGAACGCGCGAATCCCAAGGTATACAACGCCTTCCTGACCGCGCTTCGCGAGGCGACGACCTTCATTAACGCTCACAAAGCCGCGGCAGCGAAGATCTATATTGAACAAGAGCATTCGAAACTGTCATTCGCATTCGTGAACGGCATCATCCACAAACCAGGCTTGGCCTATACGATCGTGCCGAAGCACGTCATGAAATACGCCGACTTTATGGCCAAGGTGGGCCTGATCAAGACGAAGCCGAAATCGTGGAAAGAACTCTTCTTTCCGCAGATCGACAACCTCCCGGGCAGCTGAACGTGTCCGTGGGAGAGATGCCAGCGACGGCGGGCGCTCAGCCCGCCGTCGCTCCTCTTCTGGAAGCTAAGGGCGTGACGTTGCAGTACAAGACGCCCGATCATCTGATTACCGCAACTTATCGTGTCGATTTCCAGGTATATCAGGGCGATCGCTTCGTCGTTCTCGGGCCGTCCGGTTGCGGCAAGTCGAGTTTGCTGAAATGCGTCGGCGGATTTATTACACCGGTTGAGGGTGGTGTGGCGCTGAAAGGGCGGCCGGTGGAGCGGCCGGGCCCCGACCGCATGATGGTGTTCCAAGAGTTCGACCAGTTGCTGCCGTGGAAGACGGTGAAAGAGAACGTGATGTTTCCGTTGCTAGCGAGCGGCACATGCGGCCGGAAACTCGCCGACGAGCGGGCCCGCTCCTATATCACCAAGGTCAATCTCGAATCCTTTGTCGATGTCTATCCACACATGCTTTCGGGAGGCATGAAGCAACGGGTGGCGATCGCCCGTGCGCTTGCCATGGAACCGGATATTCTCCTGATGGATGAACCGTTCGCCGCACTTGACGCTCTGACCCGGCGGAAAATGCAGGAAGAGCTCCTGCAGATGTGGCAGGAACTGCACTTCACGGTGCTCTTCGTCACTCATTCGATTGAAGAGGCGATCGTGATCGGCAGCAGGATTTTGGTGCTGACGCCACACCCAGGCCGAGTCAAGGCTGAACTTAATGTTCACGAATATGACTTCGCGAGCCAAGGAGGCAGGGAATTCCAGACGATGTACGGGCGCATCCACGCCATGCTGTTCGAAAATGGGTCGGACATGAAGGAGGAGACCGATGTCGATCTCTGAGGTACGATTTGCTGCCCTGCCGCCGGTCCGACCGGAATTCATCAATGAGCACGTGAAATCTGGCGATGTTGGTGAAGTGGCGCGTCCGCTATCGTTTTGGGAGCAGATCGCCAATATCACCCCCCTTCGTCGGACACTCGTGCTCATCGCCATCGCCGTTGCGTGGCAGGCTTATGCCATGCCGCTCAATGATCCCCTGATGCTGCCGACCTTTTCCGCCACGGCGGAAGCTTTTTGGAAGGCCACCGTCAGCGGTGAATTGCTGATCAGGACCTGGTATTCGGTCAAGGTCCTCATAGTCGGCTACGCCGCCGGTGTCGGCGTTGCTGCGGTGATGACCGGCTTTGCCGTCTCCACCCGAATCGGCAACGACGTGCTTGCAACCTTGACGGCGATGTTCAACCCACTACCGGCGATTGCTATTCTGCCGCTTGCGCTTTTGTGGTTCGGCCTCGGCATGCCGAGCCTCGTTTTCGTCCTGATCCATGCGGTTCTCTGGCCCTTGGCCTTGGCGACGCAGTCAGGCTTTCTTGCGGTTAGCGACGCCTTGCGCATGACAGGACGGAATTGTGGCCTGCGGGGCTGGCGCTACGTTCTGAGGATTCTGGTGCCTGCCGCCTTCCCCTCTATCCTCACCGGGCTCAAGGTCTCTTGGGCCTTCGCTTGGCGTACTCTGATCGCGGCTGAACTCGTGTTCGGCGTGAATTCCGGGAGCGGCGGGCTTGGTTGGTTCATATTCAAGAACGGCAACGAGCTTGAAACGGCCTATGTCTTCGCAGGTCTTTCGGCGATCATTTTGATCGGATTGGGCGTCGAGAATCTGATCTTCCGTACGATCGAGGTCCACACAGTGCGCAAGTGGGGGATGCAGAAATGAAAGTCGATCCTGCCACCATTGAAGATGTCGCGAAACTTCTCTACATCCGTGCGCTGAAGCTCCTTCCCGATGACATTAAATTGGGATTCTCGCGCCTTTCGGCAAACGAAGGCGACGCGACGGGGCGCTCCGTTCTCGCGACCATGGTGGAAAATATCGCGATTGCGGAGCGCACAAACAACCTCTTGTGCCAGGATACCGGCGTTCCGATTTACAACGTCGTGATCGGCCGCGGGGTCGAGGTGGACGGCGTCGCCCTCAAGGCAGCTATCGCACGTGGATGCGAAGCGGCGACGCGTGGGCATCCGCTTCGCTCTTCGGTGGTTCACCCGCTCACCCGCATCAACGAGCAGACGTCCTGCGGCCGGCGGGTACCGGTGATCAACATCGATTTCTCTGAGCAGGAGAATGCGCTCACGATCGAGATGATTCCGAAGGGCAGCGGCTCGGAAAACGGCTCGTTTCTCAAGATGTGCATCCCGGCCGAGGGTATCGATGGCATCAAGACCTTCGTCATCGACAAGGTGATGGAGGCCGGTGGCAAAGTCTGTCCGCCGACCATCGTCGGCGTCGGCGTCGGTGGCACCTCGGACCTTTGCATGCACCTCGCCAAGGTGGCGGCGACGCGGCCCTTGGGCAGCGTCTGCGACGATCCGGAAGGGGCGAGGCTCGAATCCGAGCTTTCGGTCGCAGTCAACGCGCTCGGCATCGGCGCGCAGGGGCTTGGCGGTGATTCGACCGCCTTTGCCGTGCACGTGGAAACCGCCGCGACCCATATCACGCTGAACCCGGTCGCGGTCAACATTCAATGCCATTCAGCGCGCCGGGCGACGGTGACAATCGCGCTCGAAGGCATCCGTTTCGGGTTCTAGGCCATGATCCATCACCATCTCGTTCCTCCGATCAACGAGGCAACCGCCCGCGCGCTTCATGTCGGCGATACCGTGACATTGGACGGCGCGCTTTTCGGCATTCGCGATGCGACCCAAATCGCGATGTTCGACCGCAAACGCAAGACACAGTTTGATTTACGCGGCCACGCGGTCATCCACACGGCACCCAATGTGCGCAAGGTCGAGCTGTCGCCGGAAAATCCCGCAGGCTTCGCGCCGGTTTGCATCGGCACGACGACGAGCGCCCGCATGGAGCGCTTTACCCGGCCGCTGATGGCGGAAGAGGGGGTGAGGCTGATCATCGGCAAGGGCGGGCTCGGCGATGCATCGAAGGCGGCTTTCACTGAGATCGGTGGCGCCTACCTAGCCGTGATCGGCGGCACTGCGGCGCTTGAGACGACGTGGATCGAGGCGATCGAGGATGTCGATTTCGTCGATCTCGATCCCGAGTGCCTGTGGCGCTTCCGTATAAACGGATTCGGACCGCTTCTTGTCGGCATGGACGCCCATGGCGAAAGCCTTTACGAGCGCGTTCAGGCCGTGGCCAACGCGCGCCGTGCCGAAGTCCTCGCCCGTCTCGGAGTCCGTTCATGAGACGGGTCCAAACCGACATCCTGATTCTTGGCAGCGGCGGTGCCGGGCTGTTCGCCGCGCTTCACGCGCAAAAGGCGGCGCCGGATGCCAAAATCACCGTGGCGGTTAAGGGATTGCTCGGCAAGTGCGGCTGTACCCGAATGGTCCAGGGGGGATATAACGTCGCGCTCGCGGCCGGCGATTCAGTCGAGCGTCATTTCATGGATACGATCAAAGGCGGCGCCTGGCTCAACAATCAGGACCTCGCCTGGCTTCTCGTTACCGGCGCGCAAGTGCGGGTACGCGAGCTTGAGGCCGAATTTGGCTGTTTCTTCGATCGTAACCCGGACGGTACAGTTCACCAGAAGGCCTTCGCCGGGCAGACGTTCGATCGCACGGTGCATAAGGGCGACCTCACCGGCATTGAGATCATAAACAGCCTGTCCGACCAGGTTTGGGCGCGCGGCATCTGCCGACTTGAAGAACATCGTGCCGTTGACCTGATCAAGACACCATCCGGCGATGCTATCGCCGGCGTGGTGATGATCGACATGCGCCGCGGCGATTTTGTCTTC
>JAJYTL010000363.1 GCA_021793055.1 Pseudomonadota bacterium | reverse complement strand
AGCACCACCGGGATGCCGCGCGCGGTGAGCTCGACAAGCGCGTTGTTGGTGTAGCTCAGGCCGTGCGCGTTGGCGACGACCGCGGCGATCTCGTCGAGCGCCACGCGCCCGACTTCATCGCCTTTTTCGGTAACGGTTAAAAAGCCGCGATGAATGGCGAGATGACGCCCATCGGTCGCGACCTCGACGATGCGCCCGACCATCCTTCCTCGCTCCTACGAATCCCGGCGTCCGGCGCCGTTCGGCGCCACCCGCCAGAGGCGCCCGAGTTCGTCAACACGCACGCGCTCGGCATTCCATTTCCTTAGCCCATCAAAGCTGGAAAATATCCAGCGAAATGGATCGTCCTTATCGTCGTGCCTGGCCTGAAAGACCCCGGCCTCGTTGTGCTCCACTAGGTAAAGCACCCCATTGGACGGCGATAAGCGCACTATCCGAACGATCTTAGCCTTATCTTCCTGGTCGATCCGAAGCATGTCGCCCTTGAACACGCGCATCACCAGCCGGGCGTCCGGATATCGGCCGGGCCATGACATCGCGGCGCCTTTCTGGTTCGCCCGGAACACCGACATCGCCTCGCCGCGCCATTTGCCGTCGGGGGTCTCGAAAATCTCGACATAGGCGTTCTCGCCGGCGCTATAGGCCTTATAGAGCTTGCCGCCGTTCCCGCCCGCGACGGGAACCAGGTAATCCGGCTTTTCGCTCTTAAGCAGCCGAACATGGCGAATCCCGTTCGGCTGCCCCGGAATGTCGCGCCGCGCGGCGAAGGATTGCAGCGCCGCCTTCAAATCCTTTCCCGCCGCCTTTTCCGCAGCGACATGGGATTGCACCAGATCGCGCAGCCGGCGGTCGCGGATACGCGCGATCTCGCGCTCGTTCATCAGCAAAAAGGCCTTCCGATAGACGAGATTGCCGTCTTCCTTGTCCGGCTCCCTCACCATCCCATAGGCGGTGTCCTCATGGAGCTGCGCCGCGAGCCCGTGATCCGGCTTGTGCGAGACGATCATCCTGTCGAGGCTGGCCCTAAGATCGTCGCGCAGGCTTTCCCAGGGCCTCGGCACCTCGATCCGCTCGCGCTCCTCATCGTAGGCGCTCGACATGCGCTGCAGGAGCGCGCCGTCGGTCATCGCCGCGACCATGGCGTCGATGGCGTGGTGCCGGTGGTCCTTGCGGTTCTTGCGGTCGCTGTAGTTGTGGTCGGGCAGCAGATCGTTCAGCCCCCACTTGCCGCGAATGAGGGCCGTCAGCTTGCCGGGCAGCACGCGGATCTTGTAGCTGTCGGCCACCGCCGAAAGGTATTTCTTCGTCGCCCGCGCGAGCCAGCCGGTCTCGTTCAATTGCCGCGCCTGGAAGCCGCCCGCTTCCGCGAACCTCTGCCGTGCGTCGGGCTGGAAACGCCAGCGCTTGTTTCTCGGCAAGGCGGCGGCGCGCAACGAAATCTGCTGCCAGTCGTAGCCATGGCCATCGATCGTCGGGCTGTCGCCGAAGGCCTCGAAAGGCGTGCGCTTGCCCTTGGCGCGGTTGGCGTAGCGCATGCAAACCGTCTTGTTCGCGGCGCCGTCGTCCCAACTGTCCTGAAACGGGATCAGGTGCTCGATCTCGACCTCGTCCGACAGCAGGCGCCGGATGCCGATCACCTCGCCCGTGAAGGGACAGCGCCGATCCAACAGGTCCGTGGGATTGAGCTCTTCCCAAAGCCGCATCTTCATCAAATTGAGCGCCGTGACCTGGAGGCCGAGTTCGGCCAGTTCCGCGCGCCGCGCTTCGTTCTTTTTTTGATACTCGGCCTGCTCCTTTTCCAGCTTGGAAAGGTCCTTCGGCGAGAGCTTGAAGTCCCGCGTCATCTCGACCGCGATCTCGGCCGGCGGGCCATAGGCGCGAATCAGCCCGTTGACCACGCGACGCACCTGACCGAGCCCGATATGGACGGTCGGGTTGGGAAAACGGCCCCAGCGCTGCTCGTTGCGGTGCCCCGGATCGCCGGAGCCCAGCACGTCGTCTTGCAGCCATTCGCCGTAATAGGGCAGATAGCCGGTGGCCGACAGCGCCCCATCCGGCAGTTGCGCGTGGTCGTAGCCCGCCGCCTTCGCCGCGTCGGGGTAATTCATGCCGCCCTCCATGAAGGGAAGGATGTTCCGGATCGCGCGCAAGCCAAGCCGGCAATGACCGTCTGGAAGCAGCGCGGCGGCGATGCGCCGGGCGGCCGCTTCATCGACGCCGGTATCCCCAACCAGCCACGCGATCAACTCGGCCTCGTCTTCCGTGTCTACCAGACGGTCCACGATCTCCACCTGGCGGTCGGGCGGCAGGCCCCGCCACGCCTTGCCGAAGAATTGCTTTCCAGAAAGCTTCGCGGCAGTCTCGTCGCCCTTCAATTCCCGCCGTTTCTCGCTTTCCAGATTGAATTTTGCCTCCGGCGGCAGCTTGAGCAGCGAGCGGATCTTATCGAAGGAGAGAGTCTTGTTCTGTAGTAAGGCCATGGCGACCCTGGCGCCCTGATCCGCCGCCAGCCGAACCGTCGTTTTGCCGCCTTCCGCGAAATTCAGGTTCCGCGCTTCCTGCCAGATGCGAAAGCGCTGCGCCAGCGGATGCGCCCAGGGACAACGGAATCCTTCCGCATCCCCGCTATCGCGCGCGGGATCGAGCGCGCATTTCCCGACCGACGGCGGCTTGAGCGGCCGCTGGAAAAAGATCGCGTCGGCGATCTCCTCCCGCGCCTCCGGCGTGAGCCCCGCATGATGCGGCGCCTGCGCGCTCCAAATCCGCTCGAACTCGTCCCGCACCATGGCGCGGGTCGGATAGAAGTCGTATTCGGCCGTGGTTCCCGTGCTGCGGTTGCGGGTCCGCACCGGCGCCCGCTCGCGATGGCGGCGATAAAGAAACTCGCCGAGCGTCCGCGCGTGTTCGTCCGCCATCGCGTCCTGGAGCTTGCGCGCCGCGTCCTTGATCGCGCCAGACTCGTTGTCGCCCTTCTCGGTCTTGCGGTTGGAGAGAAAGCCGCGGCGCTGATCGAGATGAAACAGGACCCGCCCGAGATGATGCGGCGCCAGGGGGGCGTCCAGCGCCGTGGCGCGGAGCTCATAGGGATCGAGTTTTTCCAGCGCCTTCCTGGCCTGTTCCTCGCGCGGCATCAGACCGTGCGCGGCCAAAATATCCATCAGCTTGGATCGGCGCGCCAGATAGCGATCGCGCCGGCGCCGCGCGCCACGCGCCATCCGGCGCTGCACCGCGTTCGAGGCCTTGGACTTCGGATCGCGGCCATCGGGATAGATGCGGACGCCGCCCGGGCCGAGCGCGCTCGGCGCCCCCGCCGCGTTCAGCCAGACCACGAACCAACCAAGGGAATTCGAGCCGACGTCGAGCCCGAGCCGGTAAGGCGGCTTACCTTTTTCTGTCATCGTTCCTC
>JAJYTL010000362.1 GCA_021793055.1 Pseudomonadota bacterium | reverse complement strand
GGGCGGGCTTGCCGCGGGCGAACTTCGCCCGTCGCACCCAAAGCAGCGCGAGTCGATGGAGGCCGAGCGTCATCAAACCGAGGAGCCCCAGGATGATCGCCGCCGCGACGCCGGGGGGCAGCCACGCGAGATAATTTCGGAATTGCCCGATGACGGTGACGAAATGACTGTTCATGTCTCACCCTCGTCGTCTCTGAAGCTCGGCGGCGAAGCCCCTCCGGCGCCGCGATCCCGCGCGGCGCTGAACGCCCCCGCCGTTTCGGCTCCGATCGGCCGCGGTCTTGGGTTTCAAGGACGCGGCGAGCGGCGGCGGTCCAGGCCATCCTCCTATGTTGCGTCACTTTACGGCATATGCCAAATCCGCCGGCCGCGCCGCCCGCTCGGCGGACGCCAAGAAACAGCCCTTCGCCAATAACGCCGGGGGACCGATATCGGCGTTAGCCAGCGATGACGCCGATGCCAGCCGGCCGCTGGCCAATCGCCGGCGGACGGCGGGTACCGGCAAGACGCTAGCGCCGCTCGGCGCGCGGCATTGCGGCTTGGTCTTTCGTGCCCTGCACGTCCTTCCATTCCGGACGCGCCACGTTGATCACGTCGCCGAGCGTCGCATAGGCGGAGCCGGAGAGCCGGCATACCGGATTGAGCAACCTCGGATCGACGCGCCCCTCCTTCCACACCGACGGATCCACATGGGCATGGACGATCCGGCCGAGGGTGATATGGGTGTTGTTGTCGTCGATGATCTGCACCACCTCGCATTCAAGATGGGCCTTGGCCTCGCCGACCCGGAAGGGCCGAACCTTTTGCGACGGCGCCGCCGTCAGCCCGGCCCATTTGAACTCGTCTTCATCGCGCGGAAAATCGGTCGCCGTGAAATTCATCTTCTCCAACACGTCGAGGGTCACGATATTGGCGACGAATTGCGGCACCTCGCGCAGATTGGCCAGGCTGTCCTTCACGCCGGTCGAGCCGAAGGCGCAATAAAACGGGTCGTTGCCGAGCAGGTTGAAATAGGAATAGGGCGCCACGTTCGGCACCCCTTTCGCCGAGAGGGTCGATATCCATCCGATCGGACGCGGAATGACCAGCGCGGTCATGATCTGATAGAAGTCGCGGTTGCTCCAATCGGCTGGACCGACCTCGAGCGGGCGATCAAGGACCTGGGGTGGCGTGTCGTGCGAGGCAGCCATTGTGATGATGTCTCTCTCTGCATGTCGGAAGATGACGGAAGCTCGACGATAGCAACCTCCACCGGCGAAGCCAAGGCGCCGATCGCCAGCGACGGCCTAGACCACCACCGCGCCAGCGGCACGCCAGGGCGCCTTGCCTTGCCGCCAATTTCGTGGTCCACTCGCCGCTCCGCGAATTAGCCGCTCGGAACCGGCAGGAGAAAGCCATGATCAAGGTTAGCGTGATGTACCCCTACATCGAGGGCGCGACCTTCGATCTCGACTATTACGTCGGCAAGCACATGCCGACGCTGCGGCAAAAGCTCGGCTCCGCCTGCAAGCGCTACGAAGTCGAGCAAGGCCTCGCCGGAGGCGCGCCCGGATCGCAACCGATCTATACCGCCTCGGCGCACCTGCTCTTCGAATCCCTCAAAGCCTTCCAGGCTGCCTTCGCGCCCCACGCCGCCGCGCTCATGGCCGACGTGCCAAACTACACCAATATCGAGCCCGTGATTCAGATCAGCGAGATCAAGCCCTTCTAGCGCACGATGATTTTGGATCGGGTTGCCCCAAAATGATATCCATGCGCTGTTCCCTTGCCCTAGGGCGCGCGTCCTGACTCAAGTTTGCTTGCGGTCGATCCCCGCCGTCACCGCCATGCGGACCAGGGCCGAAAGGCTGCGGGCTTGCATCTTTTCCATGACCCGGGCACGGTGGATTTCGATCGTACGCGGACTGATGTTGAGGTCATAGGCGATGACCTTGTTGGGCCGCCCCGAGATCATGCCCTCGAGGACCTCCCGCTCGCGCGGCGTCAACGTCTCGACGCAACGCAATGTCTCCTGAATTTCCATTTCCTTGAAACTGGCGTGGGCCGCGCTCGCCAAGGCGCGATCGATGCAACTCAACAATGCTTCCTCGGCGAACGGTTTCTCGATGAATTCGAAGGCGCCGGCCTTCATCGCCCGAACCGCGATCGGTACGTCACCGTGCGCGGTCATCATGACGATTGGAAAATGCTGGCCGCGCCGGTTGATCTCGGTCTGAAGTTCGAGACCATCCATGTCGGGCATGCGAATATCGAGCAGCAGACAGTCGCGCGCCTGCGGCTTGGCGCGATTGAGGAAGTCCCGCGCCGAGGCGTAAGCCTCGATGTTCTGGTGCCCGGTGGCCCGCAACAGAATCGTCACCGAGTCTCTTATCGCGTCGTCATCGTCGACGATGAAGATGGTCTGGTCCTCCACCATAAGTTCAATCCATCGCCGTATTGGCCGGAAGTTCGAACCGGAACGTCACGCCGCCGTCCGCATTCGTCGATGCCCGGAGTTGGCCGCCGTGGGCCTCGACGATTGATTGGCTGATCTTGAGGCCGAGCCCCATGCCGCTCTCCTTCGTGGTCACGAAGGGTTGAAAGAGCCGGCTTGCAACATCTCCGGGCAGCCCGGGGCCGGTGTCGGAGACGGTGATCTCGACCCATTGGCCGCCGGTCGACCGCGTGCTGATGGTGATTTCGCGCCGTGCCGCGCCGGCCAGCGCCTCAACCGCGTTCCGCACCAGATTGAGCACCACCTGCTGAATCTGGATGCGATCGATCACGACCTCCGGCAGATCGGCGCCAAGGTCCATGTGAACGCGAACCCCGCCCTCCCGGGCGCCGACCAGGGCGAGCGCGCTCGCCTCCTCGATCAGGCTGTTGACGTTCTCGATCGTATGCTCGGCCCCGCCCTTGCGGAGGAACTGCCGCAAATGGCGGATGATCTGTCCTGCCCGGTTGGCTTGCGCGATCGCTTTGTCCATGACCTCCTGCAGGAGATCCCGATCTTGATTGTCGCGCTCCATCAGGCGGGCGCAGGCCCTCACGTAGCTGATGACGGCGGTCAACGGCTGATTGAGCTCGTGGGCGAGGGCCGACGCCATCTCGCCGGTCACGCTGACACGGCTGGCGCGGAACAACTCCGACTGCAGTTCCTGCAGGCGATAGCGCTCGCGCTGGCGCTCCGTGATGTCGCGCACGTAGCCGGCGAAGAGGCGGGCCGCGCCGGCGCGGAATTCGCCGATCCGAAGCTCCATCGGAAAGGTCGAGCCGTCCGCCCGCTGGCCGAGGACGATACGACCGACGCCGATGATCCGGCGCTCCCCGGTCGCGAGATAGCGGGCAAGGTAGCCATCGTGCTGGTCGCGGTAGGGCTGCGGCATGAGCGTGTTGATGTTCCGGCCGATCACCTCGGCCGCCCTGTA
>JAJYTL010000361.1 GCA_021793055.1 Pseudomonadota bacterium | reverse complement strand
GGTTCTGTTCATGGAGGACTACGACATCAACCGGACCGGCTATCACGACAGCCTCGACACCATGGCGAACATCAATCTCGATTATGGAGCGGCCTTGGCGTCCATTGCGATCGAAAGCGTCGCTCGGGCTGCTAGTGAGGACTGACTAACACCACTGGAGATTGAATCCGATAGAGCTAATGACGCTTGGTATCCCCCGACGAAGCATGGTGTGATAACCCCGCTTGGCGTCGGCCCACTGCCGGCCTGAATGCCGGGCAGCGCAATCCGGACTGCTCGGGTCCATAAAGAAACGGCAACTTAGCGCCACGATTAGGGCCGTCCTGCACGACCCCTAACTGACACTTACGTCGCGCCCCTTGACGACTGACTGGCCCCTGGCGTCAAGGCAACGGTGCGCAAAGGGAGTAAGGCGCCGTTGGCGAGGTGGCCGGTTTGAGGTTCCAGCGCAGCGACGACGAAGACGCCATCAATGTCTTCCAGAGCGGATACCCGCCATTTGCGGCCAAGGAAGAACCGCGACTCTCCACGTCCGAAATGGTCGGAAATTCTGAGCGTCTCGGTACGCCAGGTGGCTGGCTTTACCAGCCCAGCGGGCGTAGGCCGAGCGGGGGTGGAAAGCACCTGTTGGCCCGAATACAGACAATGGCGCGCTTCCGCAATTTCATCGGATACCGCTTAAAACCGTTGGTCGGCACCCAAGGACGCCCCGATAAGTAGGTCCTAAATTCGTCGACAGCACAGATGGAAATGGCATGGCGTGAGGTTTCAACCGTCGCTACGCCGGCCGCCAGCGATTTGGCAATTGCTTGAAGCGTATGTGCGCAGCAACTCCGGCTTCGCTGAGGGGCCGGTTCGGCGCCAGTTCACATCATTTGGGCTATTTCTCGGGCGGTAGAATCTCCTGCACACAAACCTGATCCTCAAGATGCTCACGATGCAGATCTTTGAGATGCGCTCGCTTTTGCTCGTTCGAAAGGTTCGCGCCGATCCCGTTGACCATAACCATTACAAGCGTGCGGTCGCTCATGTCCGTCCAATACGAACGCCGCACAAGTCCGCCTGATGCGTCGCGAGCGAACGGGCTGTCGATATCCGCGCTTAGGTCTGGCTCGTAGTAGCGCGTCATGTGGTTTCGAGTCCTTTTCGTCGGTGTCGCAATGTCACAAGCCAGCTCCGCAATAATTTATGCCAAAGCCATAGCGGCAACGGTGGCGTAGGTTGAAGGCGTGGTTTCCGGTTACAATTCCGGACGGCGCTTGTACATGTCGGTTTCAATAAGCGGCTTAGCTGTTCGCTGTAATTTTATCCTGAGTCTTCGTCTCGAAGTCGGTGGCGTCATGGCGCTCATGCAATTGGCTCGATGGACTTCCAGAGATGCGGTTGACCATGCGTCCGCGTTTCACGGCCGCACGCTCGAGAAGCATATCAGCCCAGCGCTGCACGTTCTTGTACTCCTGCACGCTGAGGAACTCCGCCGCACCGTAAAGCCAGCCCTTCGCGAGCCCGCCGTACCAGGGGAAGATCGCCATGTCGGCAATCGTATAGGTGTTGCCAGCGATGTACTCGTTCTCAGCCAACTGCCGGTCGAGGACGTCGAGCTGGCGCTTCACTTCCATGGCAAAGCGATCGATCGCATATTCGATCTTCGTCGGCGCGTAGGCGTAGAAATGCCCGAACCCGCCACCCAGATAGGGCGCGCTGCCCATCTGCCAAAATAGCCACGACATGCACTCGGTACGCGGTCCAACCTCTGTCGGCAGGAACGCGCCAAATTTTTCGGCGAGATATAAGAGGATCGAGCCAGACTCAAAGACTCGGATCGGTGCCGGACCACTGCGATCCACGAGAGCTGGTATCTTGGAATTGGGGTTCACCGCCACAAAGCCGCTGCCAAACTGATCACCCTCGCCGATCTTGACCAGCCAGGCGTCGTATTCCGCGCCGGCATGCCCGAGAGCCAGCAGTTCCTCCAGCATGATCGTGACCTTCTGGCCGTTCGGTGTGGCCAGCGAGTAGAGCTGCAGAGGATGGCGACCGACCGGCAGCTCCTTCTCATGGGTCGGCCCTGCAATCGGGCGGTTGATGTTGGCGAAGCGCCCGCCGCTGGGCTTGGTCCAGCTCCAGACCGTGGGAGGAGTGTACTCGGGGGAATCCGTCATCTTCAAACTCCGGTCGTTAGAAATATGATAAGTGCGTTGGCCGACCCCGGATAGTTTCGCGGAAAGCATACCCGCATGGCGACATTTTTTTGGACTTTCACTCTTTGTCGGCTTGTCAGCGGAGCGCCCGCAAGAGACGTGAAACAGCAGGAAACGCCAATAGCTTCATAATCGTGCTGCCTTTATGCTTATTCGTTATGAACCTAACAGACATCGAAGCTTTCGTCGCGGTCGCTGAGGCCGGTTCTGTCAATCGAGCAGCGCTCCGCCTCGGGCTGACCCAACCGGCGGTAACACGGCGGCTGCAGCGATTCGAGGCGCTGATGGGCGGCGCCGCGCTTCTCGATCGAAGCGCAAAGCCGTCGGTCTTGACCGCGGCCGGCCGGGAGGCGCTAGAGTATTGCCGGCGCGTGCTCAAGGCTGTCGCCGAACTCAAGGCTGCTGCTGGCCCGGCTGGGCCTCCGTCTGGAGAGTTCCGGATCGGCATCCCGCATAGTCTTGCCGAGGCCGTGCTGGCGGCGCCGATCGAGGCTCTTCGGCGCCGGTTTCCCGGCCTGCGCTTGACCGTGAGTGCCGATTGGTCCGCGCGCCTCGCCGAGAAGGTGCGGAGCGGCGCACTCGATTGCGCGGTTGCTCTCACCGCCGACCGGCATGAGATGCCGTCCGACATCACCGCGACGCCTATCGGAAACGAGCGCATCGCGGTGATCGCCGCGCGCGCCTTCCATCCATCGAGAGCGCGACAGAAGAGCTTTCGTCTTCGCGATCTCGCGGCGGAGGCCTGGGTATTGAATCCGGCTCCGTGCGGCTACCGCGCCGCTCTGCAACGTGCCTTCGATCGGGAAAAGATGGTGATGACGGTCTTTGCCGAGGTCATGGGCTACGACCTGCAGCGATCGTTAATCGCGCGCGGTGTTGAGCTCGGTCTCGTTCCCGAGCGGCATCTCGCAGCCGGCTCTTATCGGCGGCTGCAGCGCTTGAAAGTGTTAGATTTCGTCCTCGAAGGCCGGATTGCGATGCTGCAGGGGGCGGCTCCCACTCGGCTGGCGGCGGCAATCGCCGACCTTCAGGAGCATATCGCCGCAGCGCTATCGTGAGATACCGCTTGAGCATAATCATCATGATGATTATGCATTTGATATATTCCCGGTCGGCTGCCAGCATCTCCGGCACGCAATCCAGGATGTGACGTTTCACCATCCTTGTAGGGAACGGAGCACTCGGGGCCTTTAATCGCCCTGAGAAGGGGATTTCGCATAGA
>JAJYTL010000360.1 GCA_021793055.1 Pseudomonadota bacterium | reverse complement strand
GAACCGCCTTGACCCGCAGATCAAGGCTGGAATGAAATCTTACCCGTTGATTTTTTTTATCGGACGGTACCCATGCATTGGCAACCCAAGCATCTCGTTCCTCTCCTCGCCCTCGGCACCCTCGCGCTCGGCCTCCGGGCCGCCGTCGAACCGGCGCGCGCGCGCGCCGCGGCGCCACGACCCGCGGCGTCGCTCGCGCAGGCCGTGGCGCAGGGCAAGGCGATTTTCGATCGCAACGAATTCGGCGGCGTTCGAACCTGTTCGTCCTGTCACCTCAATGGCGGGACGACGCTCGGCCGGTTGCCGAACGGCGCGAAAATCCCGAGCCTCATCGGCGCCGCGGCCGAGTTTCCCCGCTTCAAGGCGAGCCAGCATGGCGTCGTCACCCTCGAGCAACAGATCGCACATTGCATTAGGGGCGGCGTGCAGGGCACGCCGCCGGCGCCGGACAGCCCGCAGATGACCGATCTCGTCACCTACCTGACCTCGCTCTCCAAGGGGGCGGTGATGGGCAAGCAATTCAAGTAATCCAAGCCGACGACACGAGCCGGCCCGGCGGCGCCCGTCGCAACGCGACGGCGCTATGCCGCCGGGCCGCTTGGGGCCGGGATGCCCCGAGAATCGGACATTCGGCGCGGCGCCGGATCGGGGCATCGACCGCCTCTCCGCCGGGGGAAACATTTGCCTGCGGTGGGCGCAAAGCGGAACCTCGGCGTCTCAAGGGCAGCCATGTGCGTTGCTGCGCCTTAAAGCCTTACGTCGCGCGACCGTCCTCGGCAGCCTGGACCAGAACCGTCAGCTTGAGGTCGGATTGGGCCGCGAAATCGAAGGTCGCCTGCATTACGAGCAGGCGACCGTCTCTTGGGTGGTTGAAGGTCTGCTCGCCGCCATCCTGCCGCAGCACGCGGTGCTGATCCCAGAACCGGGAGAACGCGAGAAAGGCGCATAACCCAGAGAGGGATCGCCTGCCGAAGGTCGCGCCGCAGACGCGAAAAGGTTCTTTAGGATGTCGAGAACCCCACTTCTCGGGTTCTTGTTTCATACAAAAATATAAAACGCATAAGCTACTTAACAAATGATAATATCATTTTATAAAAAATATATGAGTCTAATTTAATAAATTTTTAAACGAAGTTTGATTTTCTACATCGGTTCTTTTCGATATCCGTCAATTTAGCGCGCGTCGCATCTTGATGACTTGTGAGAATTTGACTTTCTGATCTGGCCGATCTTATCGATCGCGAAATAGATCCCGGCGCCAGAACTCGCGCTGAAAGACGTCGCCGCGCAGCGGCGGGATTCTCGTAGGTAATTTTAAGGTCCGGAAATCCACGGCCGGTTGGACTTCGCTAGCCTCCTGCGCCTCGTTTCAAGTCTCTCGGAAAGCAGGCGACATGAATATCTTTCGCAATATGCGCATCGGCAAACGGCTGGGCCTCGGATTCGGCGTCATCATCGTGGTTCTCGTGGCGACATTGACAGGCGCAATCATAAAGATGAGTGCGGTCAAGGCCGCGAGCGACGCCGCGACAAAGAGCCAGTGGCCGCAGTATCTCGCGGTCAATGTCTTGCGAGGATCGGTGATGGAAATGGCCGGCGACACGCAGGCACCCGAGGTGTCGACCGGCGGCAAGGGCCGACTCTTCGCCCGGATCCAGGCCATGGAAAAGGAGAATGCCGTCGCGCTGGCCACTCTGTCGCATTTGGCAGCGACGGCGAAAGGAAAGGCCTTTGCCGCGCATCTCTCGCGCCAGATCGCGCAATACAACGAGTTGCTGCGCCAGACCTTCGATGCCATCGGGACGCAAGGCAGCCAAGCGGCCGATCTAGTGGCCGAAAAGGTACGTCCCGGCGAGAAGAATCTGGTAACGGTCATAGGTAAATTCCAAGCTCATATCGGGCGGCAGTTCGGCCGCGCGAGCGCGGCAACCGACACGACCTTCACATCGGCCCGGGATTTTGGCATCGCGGTCGACGTGCTATCTGTGCTCTTCGCCGCCGTCTTGGCGTTCTGGATCAGCCGCTCGATCACCGGGCCGCTTGGGGGCATGACCGCCATTATGCAACGCCTGGCCGGCGGCGACCGGAACGTAGAGATCACGGGGGTCGAGGCGAAGGACGAGATTGGCGCGATGGCGCGTGCGTTCCAGGTATTCAAGCAGCAGGGCGAGGAGAACGCGCGGCTGCAGGAGGATCAGCGCCGCCAGGAGGCGGAGCGGGTCAAGGCGCGCGAGGAAGAGATGAAGCAGCGCGAGGCGGAGGCGGCGGCGCGGCGGGCCGAGGAGGAGCGCCGCCAGCAGGATGAGGCGGAAAAGGCGGCGGCATCGGCGGCGAAGCGGCGCGAGGAGATGCTGGCCCTGGCGGCGCGTCTCGAGAGCTCGGTGAAAGGCGTGGTCGAGGCGATCTCGGCCTCGGCGTCGCAGATGGAGACGACGGCGCATAGCATGGCCTCGACCGCGGAGGACACCAGCCGGCAGTCTGGGGCGGCGGCGCGGGCGGCGGAGGAAGCCTCGGCCAACGTGCAGACGGTGGCGACGGCGGCGGAGGAGCTTTCGGCCTCGGTCGGCGAGATTGGGCGCCAGGTAGCGGAATCGACGCGCATCGCGGAGCAGGCGGTGGGTGAGGCGAGCCGGACCAACGCGACGGTGAAGGGGCTTGCGGAATCGGCCGAGCGGATCGGCCAGGTGGTGGAGATGATCAGCACCATCGCGGGCCAGACCAACCTGCTGGCGCTCAACGCGACGATCGAGGCGGCGCGGGCGGGCGAAGCCGGCAAGGGCTTCGCGGTGGTGGCGTCCGAGGTCAAGAGCCTGGCCAACCAGACGGCCAAGGCGACGGAGCAGATCAGCGCGCAGATCTCGGAGATCCAGGATGTCAGCGGCGCCACGGTGACGGCGATCGAGGGCATCGGCCAGACCATCGAGGAGATCAGCCGCATCGCGACGGCGATTGCCTCGGCGATCGAGGAGCAGGGCGCGGCGACGCGCGAGATTGCCCGCAACGTGCAGGGCGCGGCGAGCGGCACCTCGTCGGTCTCGGGCAACATGCAGGGCGTGACCGAGGCCGCGGCGGCGACCGGCAACGCGGCCCAGGAAGTGCTGCAGTCCGCCGCCGAGGTCGCCAAGCAGACCGAACTGCTCAAGGGCGAGGTCGACGACTTCCTCGCCTCAACCCGCGCCGCTTGATCGGTGCCATTTCGCGAGCGTCGCTGCCGCGCTCGTCGGTGCCATCGGCAGCCGAAGGCGGATGGTGCTCGCGAGGCGGCGGCCGACCTGCACCGCCGTGTCGACCGGCGCTAGGCGGCGGCCTGGACCAGAACCGTCAGCTTCAGGTCGGATTGGGCAGCGAAATCGAAGGTCACCTGCTCATAATGCAGGCGGCCGTCTTTTGGGTGGTTGAAGGTCCGCTCGCCGCCATCCCGCCCGAGCACGCGGTGCTGATCCCAGAACTGGGAGAATTCG
>JAJYTL010000359.1 GCA_021793055.1 Pseudomonadota bacterium | reverse complement strand
AATTGCAAGGTCTCGGCAAAGGCGAAGAAGGCGGCGATCCAAGCGCGGAAGCCGAACAACTCGAAACTGTGGGCGGCATAGGCAATCATCACCACAAGCGCCGCCCGGTTGCGGAACACCGGCGCGAAATTCAACAGGCTTTCCCGCCGCGCGGGGCGGGCCGCGGGCCGGTGTGGCGCGACCAGCATGGCGACGAGGACAAAGGCGACCGCCGAGCCGATAGCGGCCACGGCAAAGGCCGGCCGCCACCCGACAAGGCTCGCCACCTTGCCGGTGACAAAAAACGACAGGCTGACGCCGATGCCGAAACACGAGGTGTAGAAAGCGACGGCGCGCGATTGCCGGCTCCCCTCCATGCGGTCGGCAAGGGCCTTCAGCCCCGGCATGTAGGTGCCGGCGAGCCCGACGCCGGCGAGCGCCCGGAACAAAAGCGCCGACCACAAACCCGAGGCGAGAAGCGCAAAGCCGAGCGCAGCCGTGGCCCCGAGCGCGGTCGCGAACAGATAGACGATCTTCGCGTCGACACGGTCGGTCAGCGCCACCAGAACCGGAACGGCGAGCGTATAGCCGCCGTAATAGATGCCGGAAATCCAGCCTGCGTCGGCGCTGGAGAGGTGCCAGGCGGTGCCGAGACGAACCAGCAGCGCGGCGAAGCTCGAGGTGCCGAACATGCCGAGAACCTCGGCGAGACAGAGCACCACGATCAGCCGGCGATCCTTGCCGCTCATCGCCCGCCCCGCGAGGCATCGCCGACGCGGCGCCGCGCGGCCGCCCGGTCGGACGATACGGAAAGAACCAAGATCATGACCGGCGTCGCTTGATGATTAGGGTTCGGGATTAAGGAAGCAACCCGGAGGCGGCCGCCCCCGGTTGGGACCGGGCCAGTAACTCCGATGCCGACAAGCTTGTCAATCGCCGGCGGGCGGGACGGCGCGGCGGTCGACAAGCCGCATCCCCCCGCTTGCGGCACGGAAAAATTCGCTATAGTCGGCGGCGGTTGTCGCTTGAGACGTTAAGCCCATGTCGAAGCTGCTCACCCTTCACGATCCCGCCGCCGCCCGCCGGCTCTATGACAGCGGCGTCTGGCGGGACGATACCCTCTACGCGCTGCTCTGCCGCCATGCTGCGGCGCGACCCGACGCCTTTGCGCTGCGCGACGCGACACGGCGCCTAACCTACGGCGCGCTCAAGGCCTGGGTCGATGCGCTGGCCGCCGATCTCGATGCGGCCGGCTTGCGAAGCGGCGATCGCATCGGCGTCTGGCTTCCCAACCGGGTCGAGGCCGTGGTCGTCTTTCTCGCCTGTAATCGCCAAGGCTATGTCTGCAACGCGTCACTGCATCACAATTACCGCGCCGGCCAGATCGTGGAGCTGATGCGCGAGATCGACGCCAAGGCGCTGATCACGCGGACCGGCCATGGCGCCGATGGCGCGAGCGTCGATCTTTACGCCGCGCTGCGCGCGCTTCCCTCGCTCTCCCGGATATATCGGATCGACGCGAATGCGGACGCACGGCGCCCCGGCGAAGCCGCCTTCCCCGCTGCGGATGCCAAAGCGGACGCGCTTCCCGCCGCCAACGGCAATCCCGACCGGGTGATCTATCTCGCCTTCACTTCGGGCACCACCGGCAAGCCCAAGGGCGTCATGCATTCGGACAACACCCTTCTCGCCAATGCCCGCCCCATGGTCGCCGATTGGGGCCTCGACGCGACGACCGTGCTGTTGAGCCTGAGCCCGATGAGCCACCACATCGGCACCGTCGCCCTGGCGCAGATCCTGGTCGCGGGCGGCGAGCTCGTGGTCGACGACCGCGCCAAGGGAGAGAGCGCTCTCGACTGGATCGCGGAGAGCGGCGCCACCTATGTCATGGGGGTGCCGACCCACGCGATGGACCTCTTGGCGGAAATGCGCCGGCGCAAGCTCGACGCGCTCGGCCGCGTCAAGACCTTCTACATGGCCGGCGCGCCGATCCCGACCGAGATCGCCGAGGGCTTCCTCGCCCTCAACGTCACGCCGCAGAACGTCTACGGCATGACCGAGAACGGCTCGCACCAGTACACGCTGCCCTCGGACGATGTCCGCACCATCGTCGAAACCTGCGGCCGCGCCAATGCCGGGTTCGAGGTCCGCATCGTCGACGCCGAGAACCCCGACCGCGACCTCGCGCCGGGCGCGGTCGGCGAGATCGCGAGCCGCGGCGGCAATCTGATGCTCGGCTATTTCAACAACCAATCGGCGACGGAAGCGAGCTTCAACCGGAGCGGATGGTTCCTGAGCGGCGACCTCGGCAGCCTCGACGAGCGCGGCTGCCTCCGCATCTACGGGCGCAAGAAGGACCTCATCATCCGCGGCGGGCATAACATCTATCCGGCGGAGATCGAGGACCTGGCGCTTCGCCATCCCGGCATCGCCAAGGCCGCCGCCTTCGCCATCGCCGACGAACGGCTCGGCGAGAAAGTATGCCTCGCGGTGATCGCGGCGCACGAGGAAGATATCGAAGCGGAGGCCGTGCTCGCCCATCTCCACGCCGCCGGCCTCTCGAAATACGACATGCCGGAATATTTCATCGCCCTGGCCGCCTTTCCGCTGACGCCGAGCGGCAAGATTCTGAAACGCGAGCTGGTGGAATGGGCAAAGAGCGGTCGCATCCGGCCGGCGCCGGTGCGCTGGCGCGGCGAAAGCTCGGAACCCCGCAGAGCCTGAGCAACAAGCGCCGACGCCGCGGCTCTATCGGCTGACATTTGATCGAGGATGGCATGACATTATTCGAGCGCATCGAAACGGCGAACGGCCTTTCCGAAACCGAGGCCATGGTGGTGAAGACGGTGCGCGATGTCGCGCGCGAGCGCTTTCTGCCGCGCGCGGCCGACTACGACCGGAGCGGCGCGTTTCCCTGGGATAATGTCGCCGACCTCAAGACCCTCGGCCTGAACGGCATCTTTTTGCCCGAAGACTATGGCGGCGCGCCGCTGTCCTATGCCGCCTATCTCGAATGCGTGCGCGCGATCAGCGCCGCCTGCGCGGCGACCGGGATCATCTGGGCAACGGTCTTTCACGCCGTGAAGCCGCTGCTCGAATTCGGCACCGAGGCGCAAAAGCGGCGCCTGCTGCCACCGATCGCGGCCGGCGGCTTGGCGGCGCTGGTCATCACCGAGGAGAACGCCGGCTCGGACGCGACCGGCATGCAGACCCGCTTCACGCTGGACGGCGACGTCATTCGCGTCACCGGCAATAAGCTTTTCATCACCAACGGCGACGTCGCCGATCTCTATTTCGTGTTCGGCAAATGGTCGGAGATCGACAATCCGCGCCGCGCGATCTCGGCGCTGGTAATCGAGAAAGGCACGCCCGGCCTGTCGATCTTGCGCAAGGAGGACAAGATGGGGCTGCGCGCCTCGTCCACCGCCGCGCTCGCGTTTCAGGATTGCCCGGTGCCGCGCGCCAATCTGATCGGCGCGCCG
>JAJYTL010000358.1 GCA_021793055.1 Pseudomonadota bacterium | reverse complement strand
CCGAGCCAGTCCGACCCCTTCACGGTGTCGTACATGTGCCAGCGCCAATCGTCCTCGCCCATGTTGCCGAGCGCGGCAGAAATGCCGCCCTGAGCGGCGACGGTATGGCTGCGCGTGGGATAGACCTTGGAGATGCAGGCGGTCTTGAGCCCGGCGGCGGCCATGCCAAGCGTCGCCCGGAGACCGGCGCCGCCGGCGCCAACCACCAGCACGTCGTAGAGATGCTCCTCGACCGGATATGCTTGCGACATAATGGATCAGCCTCCGAAAAACAGACGCAGCACCGCCAGGGCCGAGGCCAGGCCGACGACGACGCAAGCGAAATTGAGGGCGATGATCGCGGCGATCTTCGCCCCGTGCGCGTGCACGTAATCCTCGATGATGACCTGGCCGCCGAGCTTGACGTGCCAGAACGCGGCGACGATCAGGAGCAGCGCGACGAGGGCCGGAAACGGCTCCTGCAAGGTGGCGACGACGGTGGCGCGGTCGGCGCCGACCAGCGACAGAATATAGCCCGCCATGATCAGGGTGAGCGGGATCAAGGCCATGGCGGTGAGCCGCTGGCGCCACCAATGGGTCACGCCCTCCTTGGCCGAGCCGAGGCCGCGCGCGCGGGCGAGCGGGGTGCGAAAATTGGCCTGCATGTCAGCCCCTCACCGCATAGCCGATGAACCAGCTGCCGAGCGTGAGAATCACCGCCGCAATCACCACCGCCCAACCGGAACGGCGCATCGCCGGCAAACTGAAGCCGCATCCCATGTCCCAGCCGAGGTGTCGGATGCCGTTGCACAGGTGATAGAAGAACGACCCGGTGAAGCCGAGCAGGATCAGCCGCCCGATCCACGAATAGATGAAGCCCTCCACCACCATGTAAGCCTTGGGCCCGACCGCGGCGGCGATCAGCCACCACGCGAACAGCAGCGCGCCGATACCGAGCACGACACCGGTCAGACGGTGAAGGATCGAGAGCACGCTGCTGATCTGAGGCTTGTAAACTTGTAGATGCGGGGCAATCGGTCTTTGCACTTGCGCCATAATCTCTTCCCACCCTAAGCCCGAAAGCGACGTCAGAATACTAAACCCATCCGGCGCGCGCCAAAGAAAATTGGCAATTTTTTGCCACATTGCGTTCGCCTGTACGCACCCGGATCACGCAGTGCGGACATCGTTCTGTTTTGCGCGCGCCAAGCACCTGCCGCGCGGCGCGGCGCGCTCAGACGCCTTGCGCCGCGATCGCCTCGGCCAGCGCGACGACGCGCTTGGCCTCGGCGACATGCAGGTTTTCGATCAGCCGCCCATCGACCACGACGACGCCTTTGCCGCCGGCCTCCGCCGCCTCGAAGGCGGCGATGATCCGGCGCGCGTCAGCGACCTCGCTGGCGGAAGGCGCGAAGATCGCGTTGCAGGCCGCGATCTGCTTTGGATGAATCAAAGTCTTGCCGTCAAAGCCAAGCTCGAGGCCCTGGCGGCAGGCAGCGGCGAAACCGTCCTCGTCGGCAAGATCGAGGTGGACGCCGTCGAGAATGACCAGCCCGGCGGCCCGCGCCGCGAGCAGGCATTGCGACAGCGCCGCCAGCATCGGCAAGCGGCCCGGCACATGGCGGGCGCGGAGATCCTTGGTGAGATCGGAGGTGCCCATGACCAGACAGGCAACGCGCGGTGAGGCAAAGGCGATCTCCTCGGCATGCAGAATGCCGCGCGGGGTCTCCATCATGCACCAGAGCGCGGGCGGCGCGGCGCCCACCGCATGGCGGTCGATGAGCGCGAGGGCGGCCTCGACCGCGGCCGCCGTCTCGACCTTGGGCAGAAGGATCGCGTCCGGGCCGGCGGCGGCGGCGGCGGCGATATCCGCCTCGCCCCACGGCGTGTCGAGGCCGTTGGCGCGGATGATGAGCAGACGGCGGTCATAGCCGCCGCCCTTGACCGCCGCGACCGCCTGGTCGCGGGCGAGCGGCTTGGCGTCCGGCGCCACCGCGTCCTCAAGGTCGAAAATGAAGCCATCGGCGGCGAGCCCCTTCGCCTTGGCGAGGGCGCGCGGATTGGCGGCCGGCATGTAGAGGATACTGCGATGCGGCCTGAGAGCGGTGACGACGGCGGGAGGGGAATTCTCGGTGCGGGTCATGGTGCCTTCAATCGGCAAGGCGCGGCAAAATGTCAAGGAAAGACCTAAATGGCCGCTCAAACATCAGGCTTGTAACGAAAAACCGCGGAATCCGATGGAGATTTAATGCATTGACATCATAACGATCCATGCGGCCCGCGATTAGAATCAGTATTTAAAAAGACACGCAGGCGTCTTTTCTAATGCGCATTGTCTTCCATCGAATTTTTGGTACTATCCCGCGCCGAAAAATTTCGGACCTGCCGCCGGAAAAACGAATGGAAAAGGGTGCAAGGGGGAAACGGACGATGGAAGAGCCGGAATTTAGCCGGGCCAAATTCTTGTTTTTCGCAGACCATTTGAACCATCCGTCGCTGCGCCAGATCGTTGCCTACGTCATGCGCAAGACCGGCGGCCGGCGACTGCCGCGCCGAAGCGACATCGATCCGACCGAAATCCCGACGCTGCTGCCCCATATCGCGCTGATCGACGTCCAGCAGTCGCCATGGCAGTTCCGCTTCCGGCTGATCGGCACGCACATCACCCGCGCCCTTGGCGAGGACAATACCGGCCGCTATTTCAGCGATTTGCCGCACGGGTCCTTCATGCCCTGGCTGCACGTGATGTGCGAGTGCTGCGTCGCCGAACGGCGGCTCCAGGAGATTCAGGGCGATATCCACTGGGCCGGCCGGCGCCGGACCCAGATCGAGGCCTTCTATCTGCCGATGTCGAGCGACGGGAAGACCGTCGACATGATCTGCGCCGGCGCCGACGTGCGCCGCACCGAGTCCTAGCGCACGATAATTCGGCGCCTGATCCCGAAAAGCGAGCCCACCTTTCGGGACCCTGCGTGAACCCTGCCAGCGCCTGTTCCGTCGCGCCGCACGGCGGCCGCAGACGGCCGTCAGGCCGCCTTCTGCATATAGCGTGCGATCAGAACCTCGGCGATCTGCACCGCGTTCAAGGCGGCGCCCTTGCGCAGGTTGTCGGACACCACCCAGAGCGCGAGGCCGTTCTCCACCGTCGCGTCGTCGCGGATGCGGCTGACGAAGGTGGCGTAATCGCCGACGCATTCGATCGGCGTGACATAGCCGCCGGGCTCGCGCCGGTCGACCACCATGATCCCCGGCGCGGCGCGCAGAATTTCGCGCGCCTCGTCGGCGGAAAGCGGCTTCTCGAACTCGATATTGACCGCCTCGGCATGGCCGACGAAGACCGGCACGCGCACGCAGGTCGCGGTGAGCTTGATCTTGGGGTCGAGAATCTTCTTGGTCTCGACCACCATCTTCCATTCCTCGCGGGTGTAGCCGTCGTGGAGAAAGACGTCGATCTGCGGCACCACGTTGAAGGCGATCTGCTTC
>JAJYTL010000357.1 GCA_021793055.1 Pseudomonadota bacterium | reverse complement strand
AGCCGCTATGTCTCCCACGTCGCGGTCATGGGGCCGCCAGCTTCGAGCCCGCAGGACCCGGCCTTCCAGGAAATGATGAACGAGACCCTGGCTTCGCTTCTGCCGCCAATCGGCAGCCAGGACATCGGCACCTACCTGCAGGGCGGTTTCCTCTCGCTATAGGCCTTGCAGTCGCCGGCGCAGAGGCCGGCCGGCGCCGACCGGTTTCGGCCGGATTCGCCAGATTTTACCGTTTCCGGCTTTCGCTTCTGCGGTAAGCCATTGACATATGAAACTTTGCCACTAGATTCCCCGTAGCAATCGACTTTCTTCGGCGCGAAAGGGCGCCCCTCTTATCACGCAAGAACACATGGGTTTTTCCAACCTCGGGCTGAGCCCGGAGGTTCTCAGGGCAGTCGCCGACGCGGGTTACACCGAACCGACGCCCATTCAGATCGAAGCCATCCCCCCAGTCCTGGCCGGCCGCGACGTTCTCGGAACAGCGCAGACCGGGACCGGCAAGACGGCGTCGTTCGCGCTGCCGTTGATCGATATCCTAGCCTCCGGACGCGCTAAAGCGCGAATGCCGCGCTCGCTCATCCTCGAGCCGAAAAGCGAGCTCGCCGATCAGGTCGATAAGAGCTTCGAGCTCTATGGCGCCCATCATAAACTCTCGACCGCGCTCCTCATCGGCGGCGTCGCCTTTACCGAGCAGGAGCGCAAGCTCGACCGCGGCGTCGATGTTCTGATCGCGACACCCGGCCGGCTCCTGGATCTCGTCGGTCGCGGCAAGATCCTGCTCACCGGCGTCCGCATCCTGATCATCGACGAAGCCGACCGCATGATGGACATGGGCTTCATGCCCGACGTGCAACGCATCGTGAGCCAATTGCCGCGCACCCGTCAGACGCTGTTTTTCTCCGCTACCATGTCGCCGGAGATGCGCAAGCTGGCCGACGCTTTCCTGTCCAATCCGAAGGAAATCGCGGTTTCGGCGCCGAGCGCGACAGCGACCAACGTGCAGCAGGGCCTGATTCGGGTCTCCGGCTCTGACAAGCGGCAAGCGTTGCGGCATCTGCTGGAAACCGAACCGGTCAAGAACGCGCTGATTTTCTGTAACCGCAAGCGCGAGGTGGACAGTCTCGCCAAGTGGCTGGTCAAGCTCGGCTTCAGCGCCGCCGCCCTGCATGGCGACATGGCGCAATCGGCGCGCACCGAAGTTCTCGAGCGTTTCAAGGCCGACGAGATCACCGTCCTCGTCGCCTCCGACGTCGCAGCGCGCGGCCTCGATGTCCGCGGATTGAGCCACGTCTTCAACTTCGACGTGCCGCGCAACCCGGAAGACTATATCCACCGCATCGGGCGCACTGGCCGCGCCGGCATGAGTGGCCATGCCGTGACCCTGGTATCGCCGGAAGACGAACTCAACTTGGCCGCCATCAAGGCTCTGACCGGCAAGGAAATCCCGGTTCTCCAGCGCGAGGGCATCGCGTCGCCGGAGCCGGTCACCGGCGACGAGGAGGCCGACAAGGCCGCACCCACGTCACGTCGCCGCGGCAGGGGCGGCGGGCGGAGTGCCCGGCGACCGCGGGAAAAAACGGAGCGCGCGGCCTCGACAAATGCCGCCCCGACAAATCCCGTACCGGCAGGCACGTCGCAGCCGGAAACGGCCGCGGCACAAGCGAAGGACGAAAAGGCAAAAGGGCCGCGAGCGACGGAGCGATCCTCGCAGCGAGCCGCCGAGCCCCGCGCCAAAAGCCCAGGCAAAAGCGGCCGGCATTCCGCCGAGCGCGATCACGACTCCGGCCGGCCGGTTGTCGGCTTCGGCGATCACGTTCCCGCGTTCTTGATGCACAAACCCTCTTTCCCGGGGCGCTCCTAGCGCACGATGATTTGGGTCGATTCGACCCGAAATCACGTCTGTGCGCCGTTCCAATGCTTTAGCGCACAATCCCGCGCTCGCCGAGACCGGCCGCCGCGTCTCGGTTGTGGCCGTGCGGTCGCGCCTTCGGTTGACGCCGGCGACGGTGGCGAGCAGACTTCCGCGGCCTGTTTGCCAAGATGTCCCGGGGAGCGCGCATGGCCTATCAGACCCTTACCTTCGCCATCGAGGGGCTCTCGCCCGCCTGACGCTCAATCGCCCGGACCGGCTCAACAGTTTCAGCGACGCGATGCATGTCGAATTGCGCGACGTGCTGGCCGAACTCGAGACGTCGGCAACGGCGCGCTGCCTGCTCGTCACCGGCGCCGGCCGCGCCTTTTGCGCCGGCGCCGATCTCAGCCAACGCCAGCCGACCGACGACGGCGCGCGTCCCGACCTCGGCCGCTCGATCGAGGAGAATTACAATCCGCTGATCCGCCGCCTGCGCGCCCTAGCCATCCCGACGATCGCCGCAGTCAACGGACCGGCCGCCGGCGCCGGCATGTCGCTCGCGCTGACGTGCGACATCGTCATCGCCGCCCGCTCTGCCTATTTCCTGCAGGCCTTCTGCAATATCGGGCTCATTCCGGACGCCGGCTCGACCTATTTCCTGCCGCGCCTGATCGGCTCGGCCCGCGCCGCCGGCATGGCGATGTTGGGCGAAAAGCTGCCGGCCGAAACCGCCGCCGCGTGGGGGCTGATCTGGAAATGCGTCGACGACGACCGGCTGATGACGGAGGCGGAAACGCTGGCGGAATGGCTCGCGGCGGGGCCGACCAAAACCCTCGCCTTGATCAAGGACACGCTCAATCGCTCGATTTCGAACGACCTCGACGCCCAGCTCGCCGCCGAGCGCGACGCCCAGCGCCAAGCCGGCTTGAGCGACGACTTCGCCGAAGGCGTGCGGGCTTTTCTGGAAAAGCGCCCGGCCCGTTTCAGCGGCCGCTGAACGGCGCGACCCCGCCCGCGCCAGCCCGCGAAAATTCCCAGCGATAACGTATCTGATCGAGCTCCCGGGCGCCGACGCGGGTCTTTCCCGGCCCGGCTGCGACCCCGCCTTCCGCGGCATAGAAGCGCCGCGCCGAGAGGTTTTGCGCCAGCACCCAAAGCCAGGCGCCAGGCGTGCCGGACGCCGCGATCTCCGCCAGCATCCGGCGACAGCAGGGCACCGCCAAGGACGCGGCGCCAGTGCGCCTGATCGACGTAAAGCATGGTGATCTCGTCCTCGGCGCGGCTCGCGAAACCCGCCCCGCCGCCGCCCGCCTCAGCGACCGTCACCGAGACTCCGCGACCAAAGGCGCGCTGCCAGCGAATGGCGATACGGGCGAAATCCATGCGATCGAGAACGGCAGATTCGATAACGCCGCCGTAGGCGGCGCGCCAGCTCGCGATCTCCACCCCGGCGACAGCCGGAATGTCGTCCGCCGACCACGCGCGCACCGGATGCGCGGCGGTCATGCGTGCGGGGTTGGCCCGGCCCGCCGCGGCAACCGCCGCCGGCTGGAATTTCGCCGCCGCGCCAGAACCGCCGCGGCAAACGCCTTCTCGGCCCACTCGAGAAATCTCTCGG
>JAJYTL010000356.1 GCA_021793055.1 Pseudomonadota bacterium | reverse complement strand
GTCCGGCTCGGCGGTTGCGGTCGCGGCCGGGCTTGTGGTTTTCGCGCTCGGCACGGATACCGCAGGATCCGGGCGCGTGCCGGCTGCCTTCAACAATCTGATCGGGCTGAAACCGAGCCGAGGGCGGATTCCCGCGAGCGGCGTCGTGCCCGCCTGCCAGAGCCTGGATTGCGTCTCCATCATGGCGAATTCGGCGGCCGATGCGGCGGCGATCCTGAGCGTCGCGGAAGGCGTCGATGCCGCCGATCCCTATAGCCGCGCCGCATCCGACCAAGCGTTGCCGCCGCTGCCGCGGATCGGCGTTCTCGGTGCCGCGGCACGGGATTTCGCGGGCGATGGCGCGGCGGCGCGCCGCTACGAGGCGGCGCTCGCCGCCGCCGAGGGCCTTGGCTGGCCGCTGGTCGAGATCGACTACGAACCCTTCGCCGCCGCCGCCGCGTTGCTTTACGAGGATGCCTTCGTCGCCGAGCGCCTCGCCGCCATCCGTCCTTTTTTCACCGGCCACGCGGCGAGCCTGGATACCACCGTGCGTGCGATCATCGAAGGGGCGCGGCGGTTCGACGCGGCGGACGCCTTCATCGCCGCGACCCGGCTGCAGGCGTTGAAGCAGCGCATCGGGCCGGAACTCGCCAAGGCGGACGTGCTTCTGTTGCCGACCGCGCCGACCATCTTCACCGTCGCCGAAATCGCCGAGCAGCCGATCGCCCGCAATGCGGTGCTTGGGCGCTACACCAACTTCGTTAATCTCCTCGACCTCGCCGCTGTCGCGTTGCCGGCAGGCTTCCGGCCGGACGGGCTGCCGGTCGGCGTGACCTTGATCGGCCCGGCCTTCAGCGACCGCGCGCTTCTCGCTCTCGCCGACCGGTTGCAGGGAGCGCTTTCGCCGGGGGCCGGATTGAGAAATGCGGTACCGAGGGTCCATCTGCCGGCCGCGCCGGAAGATCGCATCTTTCTCGTCGTCGCCGGCGCGCATCTCACCGGCATGGCCTTGAACCATGAGATGACGAGCCTCGGCGGGCGCTTCGAGGCGGCGCGGCGCACGGCGGCTGACTATCGGCTTTACGCGCTGCATACCGATCCGCCGAAGCCCGGCCTGGTGCGCGATCCGGCTTTCGCCGGTCCCGGCATCGCGGTTGAGTTGTGGTCGCTCGCGCCCGAGGCCTTTGCGCGTTTCGTCGCGGCGCTGCCCTCGCCGATGGGGCTCGGCAAGGTTTGGCTTGCCGACGGCTCGGCCCATCCCGGCTTCATCTGCGAGAGCCACGCGCTCGCAGGCACCGCCGAGATCACGGCTTTCGGTGGCTGGCGCGCCTATATCGCGGCGGGTGCGGCCGCCACGCCAAGCGGCGGCTGAACCGGGGCGAGCCGGAAAAAGCCGAATTAGGCCACAGTTTTCCCACTGTCCTTTGCCGCCGCCTTGGCGCATCAAGCGGCTGAGGCGAAGATCGCGGCGGGTCGATTCGGCCCTCCCGCCGAGGGAAGGGTGTTGGAAAGCGTCCGCTCCTCTTGTACATAGAGAGCGTCGCGAACAAACGGTGAAGGAGCGGCCGATGCGCATGTTCCGTTATTTCGGGGTTGGGGTGCTGATGTTCCTCGCCCTTACCGTCGGGGCTCGGGCAGACAGCGGCCCGAACGACCAGCAGATCATGATCGACCAGGCGCGCAGCACCGTGCAGGCCTTCGCCGCGCAGCCGGACATGGCGGAGATGCGCCGGCTTCTCGGGCAATCCTACGGCATCCTGATCTTTCCGCAGATTCTGAAGGCCGGTTTCATCATCGGCGGCTCGGGCGGCAGCGGCGTTCTGGTCGGCCATGATCCCAACACCGGCGCATGGACGGCGCCCGCCTTCTTCACCATGGGCTCGGGTTCGTTCGGCCTGCAGATCGGTGCCGAGGCGTCGCAGGTCGTGCTCCTGGTCATGAACCGGAAAGCGCTCAGCGCCATCATCAACAACAAGGTCAAGCTCGGCGCCGACGCCACGGTCGCGGTCGGGCCGGTCGGCAAGGGCCTCGGCGCCGGCGTCACCACCGCCATGAACGCCGATATTTATACCTTCGCGCGCTCCAAGGGCCTGTTCGGTGGCATTTCGCTCTCCGGCTCGGTGGTGCAGGGCCGCGACGATTGGGATCAGTCCTATTACGGCGAGCCGCTGAACGCGGCCGAGATCGTGCTCAACCGAAAGGTCTCGGCACCGGCCGCGGCCGGCCTGATTCAGGCGCTCGGCCAAGCCGTGATCCGCTAGCGCACGATGATTTTGGGGCGGTTCGATCCGGAATCATGTCGGTGCGCTATTCTGGTGATTCGGCGCATGATCTGGTCCGAAAAGGGGCTTGCACTTTTCGGGATCGTGCTCCGGCCGGGCGCGCCTGCTGCGGCAGGCCGCGCTCAGCCGTGGGCGCCGGCCTTTTGCAGTATCTGAATGACCGCGGTCTGGTTGGCGTCCTTGGCGTAATCCAGCGCGGTGTGGCCGGTGTAATCAGCAAGATCGCGCTTCGCCTTGGCCTTCAGGAGCGCCGTCACCACGTCGGCGGCGCCGGCGCGGGCCGCCAGCATCAGGGCCGTGGCGCCGGTCTTATTGGCGTGATTGACTGCGGCGTCGGCTTTCAACAGCACCTTGACGGTGTCGAGATGGCCGGCTGCCGCGGCCCGCGCGAGCGGCGTGTTGCCATAGGCATCCGTGACATTGACGAAGGCGCCGTGGTTCAGCAGAAGTTGGACGATGTCGGCCTGGCCGTTTGAGGCCGCGAGCCCGATGACCGGTGTGCCGTTGAGATCGCGGTAATTGGCGTTGGTGCCCCCGAGCAGGGCGCGCTTTACCGCGTCGCGGTCACCGTTCTTCACGGCACTGATCAATGCGGTGTTGCCGTAGATGTCGATGTTGATCATCGCCCGCGCCAATCCCGGCGCCATGACGAGGATAAGCGCGATCGCCGCCATCCAGCCGATCGATCGCCGCGTCAGTTTTTTCATGGTTTTCTCTCTCAGCCCTCTACGATAGCGACGTTCGGCCGCCGGCTGTCAAGTCGGATGCCGGAGCAGCCGCGCGCCGGGTTATTTTTCGATCAGGCTGCGGCCGATGAACTGGCGATGGATCTGGTTGGTGCCCTCCCATATCTGGGTGATCTTGGCGTCGCGCATGAGCTGCTCGACCCGTGCGTCCTTGCAATAGCCGTAGCCGCCGAAGAGTTGCACCGCCTCGGTGGTCATGCGCATGGCGAGATCGGAGGCGCGCATTTTCGCGATCGAGGCCTCGATACCGATATCGGCGACGCCGCTGTCGGCGAGCCGCGCCACGTGCGATAGCCAGTTCCGCGTCAGCGCCAATTCGCTCGCAAGGTCGGCGAGAAGGAATTGGATGCCCTGGAATTCGACGATCCGCCGCCCGGATTGGCGCCGCTGATTGATGTAGCGGACCGTCTCCTCGAAGGCGGCCTCGGCGATGCCGAGCGCGTGCGCGGCGATCGAGGGCCGG
>JAJYTL010000018.1 GCA_021793055.1 Pseudomonadota bacterium | reverse complement strand
ACCGGCGGCACCGATTTCGATCCGGCGGGGCCACATCGTCCGTATCCATCGCGTCCTCCTCGGCCGGCGGCGGCTTGCCAGGGCATTGTTAACATTATAAACCTCCGGCTGCGTTTTCCTGCAACCGCGAGGCACCCCATGGCCGAACTTCCCGCGACGATGACCGCCATCGAGATCAGCCGCCCGGGCGGACCCGAGGTGTTGCGCCCGACCACCAGGCCGCGCCCCGAGCCCGGCGCCGGCGAGGTGCTGATCAGGGTCGCGGCCGCCGGTGTCAACCGGCCGGACGTCTTGCAGCGGCTCGGCAACTACGCGCCGCCGCCCGGCGCCTCGGACCTGCCGGGGCTCGAGATCGCGGGCGAGATCGCGGCGCTCGGCCCCAAGGTCGCGGGCTGGACCGTGGGCGACAAATGCATGGCCCTGGTCGCCGGCGGCGGCTACGCCGAATATTGCGTCGCCCCGGCGCCGCAATGCCTGCCGATCCCCGAAGGGCTCTCGATGGTCGAGGCCGCGGCGGTGCCGGAGACCTTCTTCACGGTCTGGACCAACGTCTTCGAGCGCGGCGCCTTGCAGGCCGGTGAGACCATCCTGATCCATGGCGGCGCCTCGGGCATCGGCACCACCGCGATCCAGCTCGCCAAGGCCTTCGGCGCCCGGGTCTTCGTCACCGCCGGCAGCGCCGAGAAGTGCCGCGCCTGCGAAAAGCTCGGGGCGGAGCGCGCCATCGACTACAAGTCGGAGGATTTCGTCCGCGTGGTCAAGGAACTGACCCAAAACGAGGGCGTTAACCTGATCCTCGACATGGTGGGCGGGGATTACATTTCGCGCAATATCGCCGCCCTGGCGCCGGAAGGCCGGCTGGTCTACATCGCCTTCCTGAAAGGGCCGGTGGCCGAGATCAACCTGGCGCCCTTGATGCAAAAGCGCCTCACCATCACCGGCTCGACCCTTCGCCCGCGCCCGGTGGCGCGCAAGGGCGAAATCGCCAAGGCCTTGAAGGAAAAGGTCTGGCCGCTGGTCGCGGCGGGCCGGGTGAAGCCCATCATCGACACCACCTTCGCGCTCGCGGAGGCGGCCGCGGCGCACCGCCATATCGACGCCGACCATTTCGGCAAGATCGTCCTGACCGTGTGATCCGGGGCCGAGCTTCTGGAACCGACGCGACGCCGCGAAATAATCTGGCCCGCGGCCCGCTTCTTGGGGGCGCGGGCGCCGGCAGGTCATGGTAAAGTGTTGAAAACCCGGCCCCGGTCAGCAGCAAAAGGAATGAGGAATGGCGACGACCCGCCGCAATGAAGCCAGCCAACTCCCGCTGATGCCGAAGGCGACAGCGGTGTGGCTGGTGGAGAATACCGCTTTGACTTTCGACCAGATCGCCGAGTTCTGCGGCCTGCACCCCCTGGAGGTGAAGGGCATCGCCGATGGCGAGGTCGCGACCGGCATCTCCGGCCTCGACCCGGTGGGCAACGGACAGCTGACCCGCGAGGAAATCGAACGCTGCACCAACGATTCCAAGGCTCGTCTCAAGCTTTCGGAAAGCCCGGTGCCGGTGGCGCCGGCGCGCGGCAAGGGCGCCCGCTATACGCCGGTCTCGAAACGCCAGGACCGGCCCGACGCCATCGCCTGGATCCTAAAATTCCACCCGGAAATCCCAGACAGCCAGATTCTCAAGCTGCTCGGCACCACCAAGGCGACGGTCGACGCGATCCGTGGCCGCACCCACTGGAACACGGCCAACATCAAGCCGCGCGACCCGGTCGGGCTTGGCATCTGCACCCAGATCGAGCTCGATCAGGCGGTCGCCCGGGCCGCCCAGCGCAAGCAGGCGCTGGCGGCGAAGCGCGGCCTGTCGCCGGCCGATCCCGGCGCCGACGAAGCGGCACCACCCGAAACGCCGGAGGATCCCGCCGCCAACTCGGAGGCTTGAGGCGGGCCGCGGGAAATCGCCGACCGGAGGCGTGGCGCGGGCAAACGGCCGATTGATCTTCGGCCCGCCGCGCGGTTAGCTTCTTGTCGAGCCGGAAGCCCGATCGGCGCGAAACCCGATCGGGTCGCGGCATAAAAGCGCGGGACCGGCCCTCGGGGGCCGGAACCCGCCCGATAAGGGGACATCCGGGAGGGCACATGGCTGACAATCCGTTTGAGCAGAATCTCGACCGTAATCCGGCGAATTTCCAGCCGCTTTCGCCGCTTTCCTTCATCGAGCGCACCGCCGCGGTCTATCCCGACCATCTCGCCGTGATCCACGGCGCCTTCCGCGCCACCTATGCCGAGCTTTACGCCCGCGCCCGGCGCCTCGCCTCGGCGCTCGCCAAGCGCGGCATCGGCGTCGGCGACACTGTCGCGGTGCTGGCGCCGAACGTGCCGGCGATCCTCGAAGCGCATTTCGCGGTGCCCATGGTGGGCGGCGTCCTGAACGCCCTCAACATCCGCCTCGACGCCAAGACCATCGCCTTCATCCTCGGCCACGGCGAGGCCAAGGTGCTGATCGTCGACGGCGAGTTCGCCGGCCTCGCCAAGGCAGCGCTGGCCGAGATGGGCGGCGACAAGCCCTATGTCATCGATATCGACGATCCGCTCTATCCCGAGGGCGAGCGCATCGGCGCCATCACCTATGCCGAGTTCGTCGCCGGTGGCGATCCCGATTTCGCCTGGACATGGCCGGCCGACGAATGGCAGGCGCTGGCGCTCAACTATACCTCCGGCACCACCGGCAACCCGAAGGGCGTGGTCTACAGCCACCGCGGCGCCTATCTCAACAGCATCTCGAACGCGCTCGATTGGGGCATGGGCCAGCATCCGGTCTATCTCTGGACGCTGCCGATGTTCCACTGCAACGGCTGGTGCTTCCCCTGGACCGTGACTTCGATGGTCGGAACCCATGTCTGCCTCCGCCGGGTCGAGGCCAAGGCGGTCTACGAGGCGATCGCCGAGCACGGCGTCACCCATTTCAACGGTGCGCCGATCGTGCTCAACATGCTGGTCAACGCGCCGGCGGAACTGAAGGTCGGGCTGAAGGCCGGGGTCGAGGTCGCGACCGCCGGCGCGGCGCCGCCCGCCGCCGTGATCGGCGCGATGGAGACGCTCGGCTTCAAGGTGAGCCATGTCTACGGCCTGACCGAGACCTACGGCCCGGCGGTGGTCTGCGCCTGGCATCGCGACTGGGACAAGCAGGACGCCGCCGAGCGCGCCCGGCTCCGCGCCCGCCAGGGCGTGCGCTACCGCATGCTCGAGGCCTTGACCGTAATGGACCCGAAGACCATGGCGCAGGTGCCGGCCGACGGCGAGACCATGGGCGAGATCATGTTCCGCGGCAACGTGGTGATGAAGGGCTATCTGAAGAACCCCAAGGCGACGACGGAAGCCTTCGCCAAGGGCTGGTTCCATTCCGGCGATCTCGCGGTGCTGCACCCGGACGGCTATATCGAGATCCGCGACCGCTCCAAGGACATCATCATTTCCGGCGGCGAGAACATCTCGACCATCGAGGTCGAATCCGTGCTTTATCGCCATCCCAAGGTGCTGGAGGCAGCGGTGGTGGCGCGGCCCGATGCCACCTGGGGCGAGACCCCGTGCGCCTTCGTCACCCTGAAACCCAACATACAGGCGACGACGGACGAGATCATCGCCTTCTGCCGCGACCATCTCGCGCATTACAAATGCCCGCGGACGGTAGTGTTCAGCGACTTGCCGAAGACCTCGACCGGCAAGATTCAGAAATACGCCTTGCGCGACAAAGCCAAGGCGCTTTGACGCCGGGCGGAAACCGGGCGAAAGCGGGGCCGGGAGCGGCCCCGCAGGTTAGATTTGCCCGCTCAGGTTTGTTCGAAGTTATCGTGTTGGAGGCGGACGATTTCGTCTTTGAGCTTGAGCTTCTTGCGCTTCAACTGGGCGAGGCGCTCGGCATCGGGATGGGGGCGGTGGTTTTCTTGGAAAATGACGTCGTCGAGGGCTGCATGTTTCAGGCGAAGCTGTTCGATGCGAGGCTCAAGATTCATTCCGCATTCTCCCATATGTTCGCCCCCAACGCGCAACGCCGTCGGCTCCATTCCCGCGGCGCGCGGCGGGGCAAGGCCTTGAAGAGGACTTTCGCCCCCTCCTACCTGACTTGGCGTGGTGCCGAGGCGGGTTCAAGGGGTCGTTGCAACAAAACCGCCACCATTCCGAAAGGCCCGAGATGACCGCTCCCGAAAGGCTTATCGTCGGTATCAGCGGCGCTTCCGGCAGCATCTACGGCGTGCGCCTGCTCGAGGTCTTGCGCGGGCGGGTCGAGACCCACCTGGTGATGAGCAAGGCGGCCGAGATGACCCTGGCCTACGAGACCGACCGGACGCCCGCCGCGGTGCGCGCCCTGGCCGACAAGGCCTATGCCATCGGCGATGTCGGCGGCGCCATCGCCTCAGGCTCGTTCGCCACCCGCGGCATGGTGATCGCGCCCTGCTCGGTCAAGACCTTGGCCGAGATCGCGAGCGGCATCACCGGCAGCCTGCTCACGCGCGCCGCCGACGTGGTGCTAAAGGAACGGCGCAAACTGGTCCTGGTGCTGCGCGAGACGCCGCTTCATCTTGGCCATATCCGCAACATGCTGGCGGTCGCCGAGATGGGTGCCATCGTCGCGCCGCCGGTGCCGGCCTTCTATGCCAAGCCGGCGACGCTTGACGATATGGTCGATCACACGATCGGGCGGGTGCTCGATCTGTTCGGCATCGACAGCGATCTCGTGCGCCGCTGGGGCGAGGCGCGGCCGGCCGGCGACCGGGCCGCGGACGCCCCGGCAAGAACCGCGAGGCGGGCGAGCGACGCCCCGCCACGCCCCGCCAGGGCATCGCGGAAGGCGCCGTAAGCGAATAGATTGCCGCGCACGGCCCGCGCCGGCGGCGCTGCGCGCAGCGGCCGGCCGGCATGCCAGCGGGCAAGCCGGCGCGCCGCCTCGTGTTCGGCCGCCATCTCCGCCGCGAGCAGGCGTTGCCGTGCCGCCCGCGCGCCGGCGGGCAAGGCGCGACGGCGCCGACGCAGCGGCAGAATCGCCGCCTCGCGCCACGGCCGCACCGCCGCCTCGAGACCGGCGAGGGCCTGGCGGTCGAGCCGGCACCCGCCGGCGCCGAGAAAGGCGCAGAACAGCACCGCCATGACGTCGCAGCCGTAAGCGTCCTGCAATTTCAGGCAAAGCGGCGCCACGCCGGGCCGTGCGTAAAGCGCCAAGGCCGCGCGCCAGAACGCCGCCGCCGGATCGCGGCGGCGGACGCAGAACCGGCGCGAATCGGCGCACGAGCCGGCGCTCTTCGGCAAGCAGGGCTTTGGCTTCATGGCCGCAAAGTGATAGCCTGTCGGTCCGATCGTTGAGCCCTCCCCGGCCGGGTTTGCCGGCCAGCGGCGAGCCGGCGGAGATGCGTGAGCATTTCCGATATTTGCAGCGGTGTCACGGACGATGACGACAGATTTGCCGAGGCGCGAGGCGGGCTTTCCGCCGGCAGGTTCGACGACGCGACGATGAACGACGCGGATACCCCGAACGAGGCCACGGACGCGATGAAACGCCGACTTCTCGAACTTCGGAGCGAGCATCGCGATCTCGACGCCGCGATCGCCGCCCTGGAAGACTCCGGCAGTTTCAATCCGCTCCAGGTGCAGCGGCTGAAAAAGCGCAAGCTTTCGTTGCGCGACCAGATTCTGCGGCTGGAAAGCCTGCTGTTGCCGGACATCATCGCCTGACGGCGGACCCGCTTGCGGCGCACCGGGAACGTCGCGCGGCGGCCGTTCTTAACTGCCCGGCTTCGTCGCCGCCCGCAAGCTCTGCTTGTGGAGATACATGGCACGATCGGCGGCGGCGAGCGCCGCCTGCGGGTCCTGGTGCTGGCCGAGCGCCAGGGGATAGACGCCATAGGCGGCGCCGAGCGGAATGCTCGCACCCCCCCAGCGCAGCGGATTGTGGACCAGCACCTCGGCCAGGCTGGCGGCCTTCTCGCGGCCGCGCGCCTCGTCCACCTGCACCAGGATGACGCCGAACTCGTCGCCGCCGAGGCGGCCGACGACATCCGATTCGCGCACGCTCGCCTTGAGCAGCTGCGCCACCTGATGCAGCGCGCCATCGCCCGCGGCGTGACCGAAGCGGTCGTTGATGGCCTTCAGGTTATTGATGTCAAAATAGGCCAGGCAGGCTGGAATGGAATAGCGCTGGACGAAGGAGAACACCCGGCTGAGCTCACGCACGAAGGCACGGCGGTTGTAGAGCGGCAGCACCGCGTCCTGATCGGCGATATCCTCAAGCTCCTTGAGCTTGGCCCGGGCCTGCTCGACCTGGCGGCGAAGATCGTCGACCTCGGCCATCAAGGTCATGATCGCCTGGCGCACCTTGGGCGTCAGCTCGGCTTCCGGGATGCCCATGACCGAGGCGGTATCGACGATTTGGCGCGGGGCGGAAACGGGCTCGGTCTTGGCGCCCGCGCCTGTCGTCCTCACGACAGGGGACACGCCCGAACCCGGCCGCGAGCCGCTGATCTTCACCACGAGCGATGAACCCCCTAGAGATTAACGCCCCTCAATTCGGCCGCGTCGTGGCCGATTTTCAGACGTCACAGCCGTCTTATCGTCTAATAGTGAAGAATACGTCACTTAGGACGCGAAACGTAGATGATTTGCCGCGAATTTCGGCGGCGAAAAAATTTCCCGTCGGCTTGTCTCGCCGGCCCGCGGCCGTATAATCCCGCCTCCCGTCGCCAGGCGGATATCGGTCACGAACGGACGAAGAGGAAAGCGATGTCGAAAGCCGCGCCGATGGTTGGCATTATCATGGGAAGCCAGTCCGACTGGGAGGTCATGCGCAACGCCGCGACCGTCCTCGACGAGCTCGGCATTGCCAACGAATGCCGTATCATTTCCGCCCATCGCACGCCCGAGCGCCTTACCGCCTACACCCGCGACGCGCACGAGCGTGGCCTCAAGGTGATCATCGCCGGCGCCGGCGGCGCCGCGCATCTGCCCGGCGTCACGGCGGCGCAGACGCCGCTCCCGGTGCTCGGCGTGCCGATGGAAAGCGCCGCTCTGAAGGGCATGGACAGCCTGCTCTCGATCGTGCAGATGCCGGCCGGCGTGCCGGTCGGAACGCTTGCCATCGGCAAGGCGGGGGCGATCAACGCCGGCATTTTCGCGGCCCAGATCATCGCCCTTTCCGATCCCGAGGCGGCGAAACGGCTGGCCGCCTGGCGCCAGGCCCGCGCCGACGCCGTGCCCGAGGTGCCGGTCTCGTCCTGAGCGCCGGCCGCGGCGGCTTTTTCGGCCCTCGGCGCGCCGGCCTCAGCGCCGCCGCGGCCGGCGGGCGAAAGCGCGTTCCGGCCGCAAAATGCCGCCCGCAAGGTCGTCGAGGCGGCGGCGAAGCCGCGGAATCCGCCCGACGTCGCGCAACCGCCGGTCGAGGAAGGCCCAGGTCGCGGCGCTGCCCTCGGAGCGGTCCTGCAGCCAATAGGCGAGCGTCGCGCTATAGACGCCGGCCAAGGTCATCCGCTTGGTGTAGAAGCTGAAATCGGTCGCGGTATCGCCCGCCGCGTGCCACATGGCATCGACCGTGCGATAAAGCCCCTTGAGCGCCCGCGCGGCATGAAAGGGCAGCGCGTAGAAGGCGGCGGCGCGGCGTACCGCTTCCTTGTGGCCGGCTTGGCCTTCGAGGCGGAGTCGGATCGCGAGCGCGATGCGCTCAGGGATGCGCAGGCCCGCGAGATCGCGGGCCGCCAGCGCCGCGACCATGGCGCGGTCGGCCTCTGCGACGAAGAAATCCACCAGTTCCGCGACGCCGCCGGGAAAGGCGCGAAGCGGCAACGTCGGATCGAGCCCGGCGGCCTTGGCCGCATGGACCAGGATGCGATCGCTCCAGCCCGAAAACGGCACCTCGCGCAAGGCGGCGGCGAGCAGGGCGCGCTTCTCGGCATCGAGATGATCGGTCTTCATGACGCCTCCTCCGCGCCGTCCGCGGCGGGAAAATATCGCATTTCACTGGTAAAGATCAGCAGCCGGAGATCGCCCATCCGCTGCGGATAAAGAACCCCGTCGAGGTGATCGCATTCATGCTGCACGACCCGGGCGTGCATGCCGGAAACCTCGCGCTCGATCGCCGCACCGTCGAGATCGAGGCCGCGATAGCGGATGCGGTCATAGCGCGGCACGACGCCGCGGAGCTCCGGCACCGACAGGCAGCCTTCCCAGCCCAAGCTCTGCTCCGGACCCAGGGGCTCGATCTCGGGGTTGATCAGGACGGTGAGCCCGGCCGGCGGCTCGCCAGGCGCGGCGCGCGCGGCCGGCACGTGAAAGATCACGATCCGAAGCGAGGCATGGACCTGCGGCGCGGCGAGGCCGAGGCCGGGCGCGTCCTCCATGGTCTCGATCATGTCGGCGACGAGCTGGCGGATCGCGGGCGCGGTCGGGTCCGCGACCGCGTCCGCCCGCCGGCGCAACACCGGATGCCCCATGCGGGCTATCTTGAGAATGGCCATGCGCCCCAATATATGCCAATCCGCCACCGCGCGGTCAAAGCTTCACAAACTGGGCCGGCTGTGCTATGACCCGCCCCTCGCCGCGCGTTTTCGGCGAAAACGGCAGAATTCAGGAGAATGAACGGCTGTGCAGGTTCTGGTCCGCGACAATAATGTCGATCAAGCGCTCCGCGCCCTGAAGAAGAAGATGCAGCGCGAAGGCGTGTTCCGGGAAATGAAGCTGAGGAATTTCTACGAGAAGCCGTCGGAGCGCCGGGCCCGCGAAAAGGCCGAGGCGATCCGCCGCGCCCGCAAACTGGCCCGCAAGCGCGCCCAGCGCGAAGGTCTGGCCTAACCCCAGAGACGACCGCCAGGCGGGCCGCCGATCCTGTTGTTCCGGCCCGCCGCTCCGACCCGCCTCCTCCCGGCAATTCGCCCCCAGCCCGTCCCGGCCGAGCCCCGCGGCGGGGTGGCGTTTTCGATTCTTTCCCTCGCCGGCGCTAAATTTCAACCTGAGATACCGCCCGGCGCCCCGCTTGCCGGAAGCTGCCTCGCTGGAAGCTGCCTCGCTGGAAGCTGCCTTGCTGGAAGCCTGGGCGCCGCCGGGCTATGATGCCGGCCGCGCGTTTCGAGCGCGATCCGGCCCCCAATCATCCTGCGCCAGGCGAGGACCCCCATGGCAGAGCCCCAGACAGCCGCTCCGGCGACGGCCGACATCGTCATCGTCACCACCAACGACATACCGGGCGCCACGGTGGCGCGGGTCCTCGGCCCCTGCTATGGCACCGCCGTGCGCTCGCGCAACATCGTCGGCAATGTGCTCGGCGGGCTCAGGGCGATGTTCGGCGGCTCGCAAACCGGCTTCACCCAGATGATCTCGGAAACCCGCGACGAGGCGCTGCAGGCTTTGCGCGCCCACGCGGCGGCGCTTGGCGCCAACGCGGTGCTCGCCATGCGCTTCGATTCCGGCGAGTTCGACGCCGGCCAGGGCCAGGCGATGAACGAGGTCACGGCCTATGGCACCGCGGTCTGGATCGAGGCGCCAAACGGCGCGCCGGCGGCCGAGCCCGGCCGGCAAAGCCCTTGGGGCAATCGCGGCTAGCGCACGATGATTCAGAGCATGATGATTTGGAACCATGGTCTAGTGCACGAAGACGAGTCCCGCCCGGGCGGCGGCAGTAGCGTAAAGGAGGGGTGATGTTTCCCGAACGGCTTTTCCAAGGCTATCGCGCGTTTCTCGACGGCCGTTTCGCGGCCGAGCGGGCGCGTTACGAAACCCTGGCCAAGACCGGGCAACGGCCGGAGATCATGGTCATCGGCTGCATCGATTCGCGGGTCTCGCCCGAGGTGATCTTCGACGCCGCGCCGGGCGAGCTTCTGGTCGTGCGCAATGTCGCCAATCTGGTGCCGCCCTACGAACCCGACCGCGATTCCCAGCACGGCACCTCGGCGGCGCTCGAATTCGGCGTCGAGGCGCTGAACGTCAAGCACATCGTCGTGCTCGGCCATGCCTTTTGCGGCGGCATCCGCGCCTTCGCCGACGAACAGGCACCGCTCTCGCCGGGCGATTTCATCGGCCGCTGGATGTCGCAGATCGCGCCGGCGGCGAAGGCGCTCGGGCCGTGCCGGGCGCACGACCACGACAGCTATCTGCGCGATCTGGAACGCGCCTCGGTCGCGCTTAGCCTCGAACATCTGATGACCTTCCCGAACGTGCGCCGCCGCGTCGAACAGGGCGCGCTCACGCTCCACGGCGCCTATTTCGGCGTCGCCTCGGGACGGCTTCTGGTGCGCGATCCGAAAAGCGGCGGCTTCGCCCCGGTGGCGGCGGAAGCGCTCCGCGGCGGCTAAGCCGGTTTTCGCGGCCGCCGGGCGGGGCGGGTCGCGCCGCGCCGGCACCACCTCGAAATAGCGATGGGATTTTTTAGCCTTGCGGCGATTTCGCCAATCCGCGCGCGTGATACGGCTTGATAAAAATTCGCGTTTTGTTCTTTGATTTGCGAATTGTCGCTAACTACCTACATGGGAAACCCGCTCGTCATCGAACGCCAAGCCGTTTTCATCGCAGCGCCGAACGCATTGGATTGTCAGATTTCAAATTGAGGCCGAGCTCACTCGCGATTTCCGCAAGACGGTCATCGGAGAACCGCATTATTTGTCCTCCGGACCCGCGCCGAGGTGGCCGCTTAGTTGCGTTCGCTCATGCAACACGCGGACGACCTCGATCAGGTTTGGGGTAGCAACCCGGTAATAGAGAATATGGATCGGCCGCTTCACCGCAGCCTCGGGAGTGGCGCCTCGGACATGCCGAAGGTGAAAACTACGGATGGCGGGAGAGAGCTCGGGTCTCTCTCGCGTCCCCAAACGTTCAGGATCATCTGCCGCGTCGTGCGTGGCCGCGACCAAGGCTCCGGCGTAACGTAATCTCCCATCCTTCCCGCCACCCCTTTGCGCTGACCGGCGGAAAATGCGTAAGTTCCGCCTCGACGAGCCGCGAGACGCGAAACCGCGCCAGATCGTGCGGCTAAAGGATCAGTCAACACTAGCGCGGCGCCGGGAAGCTTTGCCCGAGTGAGCAACCGCATTGCTTGGTTGCTCCTCCTTGATAGCCTCAAATCCCGCCAACGTCACTGGGGCACGCCCTCTGAATTCCGCCACCAAGCGGAGACGCCCGCCGAGAGCATTCAGGTAACCATCAAGCGTCGATAGCAGGACGTCAGCTCGCTGCTCGAGCCGTGAGACGTTCTCCTGCTTCATTCCAAGCTTCTTCGCCACCGCCACCTGCGTCTTGCCAAGGGCTTTGCGGAGATCCCGAAGCGACATCTCCTCGGCGATCAACTCTGCCGCACGCGCTTCGACTTTCCGCCGGCGATCTGCCGGCATGCGGTCAATCATCTGTTCCAGCTTCACGCCCATTGGCTCCTCCTTATTCACTCCTCTTGCCCCATGTCGCGAAACGCCGCTCCGCAGTTGCAATCATGGCCTTATAAAATCGCGCCGCCCCTTTACCGCGCTTATCTCCCGCCGCCAACAGAACCGCAATCCTGTTACGGTCGAATGCAAAAGCTACGCGCCATACACCATCCTCCGCCGTAAACCGCAGTTCCTTTAAGTTTGGAACCTTACTTCCCTTAAGAGTGTCTACTGTGGGGCGGCCCAAGCTCGGTCCAAATTGGGCGAGCAGTTTAGCGTGTGCCAGGAACTCGTCCTGCACCGCCTCGGCAAAGCCCATGAACTCGGCCGCGAGCTCCGCGTGAAATTCCACCCCCCAGGACATTGATAATTATATGCCCTCCATGGCATATGACTTCAAGAGCATTTTTATTGGCCGGCATGTCTTTACTACCGGTTCTTACCAAGCCGCAGATCGTAAAGAGAAATCGTGCTCGCCAGGGCGCCCACCAGCGCTTGGTCAGGCAAGCTTCTTCGAGCCCCCCGGCTTCTTTGCTTTTGGCTCAACTCAGGTCGAAAAAACGGACTCTCATTGCCGCGCACTACAGATGCGAGAGAGAAGAACTAGCCCCGAACATTTTCCCCCAATTTTCCCCCATTTCGTTGAGAGGTTCAGGGTCTGTTCGTCCTTTTTTGCCCGATTCGCGGTCTATGGCGGAATGGCGAAGGTGGCGGAATTCCTTGGGATTTGTGGCGCACTCGACAGGATTCGAACCTGTGACCTCTGCCTTCGGAGGGCAGCGCTCTATCCAGCTGAGCTACGAGTGCATCGGGGCGGAAGGTAAGCGATTGGCCTTGTCCTGGCAAGCGTCGGCGGCGCCCCCTCACGGCGCGTCCGGCGCCTTCGCCTCGTCGAGAAGTGCGTCGGGCAGCGCCATCACGTCAGGCCCAGCGGTCCAGATCAAAAAGCAGCGCAGCCGCCGGCCGGGATAGATCGCGGCCAAGGCGCGGCGATAGGCCGCCATCTGCGCGAGATAGATCGGCGGCACCTTGTCCGCCCGGTCCGGTGGCGCGCGTTCGCTCTTGTAATCGGCGATCAGCACCTCGTCGTCCCGCACCGCGAGGCGGTCGATCTGGCCGAACAGCGGCCGGCCGTCGCGCATGCCGGCGACCGGCGCCTCGGCGCGCGAGCCCGGTGAGAACAGCGCCCGCGTCTCCGGGTGGTCGAGCACCGCGAAGACCTGGCGCGCGATCTCCGCCCGCTCCGCCGCCGCGATCTCGGGTTCCGCGCGGGCGAGGAAGCGCGCGGCCGCCGGCGCGCGGTCCGGTGGCGGCAGATCGGGCAAGAGCTGCAGCAGCCGGTGGATCAGCCGGCCGCGGCGAAAGCGCTGGCCGCGATCGCCGCGAAGCGGGTTTTCGCCGGGCAATTCCGCGCCCTCCAGCCGCGACGGCGCGAGTGGCCGGCGCGAGAGCGGCTCGGCCGCGGCAGGCTGCCCGATCCAGGCGGGAAGCGGCGGCGCGGCGGCCGCGGCCCCGGCAAGCTCATGCCGCGCCGGCACCGCCTGCGGCGCGTGCAGGCGAAGCCCGGCGGCTTCCGGCTCGTTCGGGAAGACTAGCGGCACCGCCTCGGCGACCTCTTCGAGGGCGGCGCGCGTGAGCGCGTACCAGGATTCCGCCGCCGGCGCCTTGCGGCCGTGATAGCCGGCGATATAAAGCCGCTCCTCGGCCCGCGTCATCGCGACATAGAGCAGCCGGCGATATTCGTCGCGCCGGCGCGCGCGGTCGGCGGCGCGCCAAGCGGCGCAGGCCGCCGTGTCGTTGCCGCCCGAGGCCGGCCAGAAGGGCAGCGGCGCGTCGGCCTCCGCCTGCCACAGGATCGTCGGGTCCTGATGCCCGTCCGGCATGCGGCAGGTATCGGGAAGGAAAACGATCGGCGCCTCCAATCCCTTGGCGCCGTGCGCGGTCATCACCCGCACTTCGTCGCGGCCTTGTTCGAGGTCGCGCTTAACCTCGGTGCCGCCGCGATCGAGCCAGGCGAGAAAGCCCTGCATCGAGGGCGCGTGGGCGCGCCCGAAGGCGAGCGCGAGGCCGAGAAACTCGTCGAGCGGGTCTTTCGCCTCGGGCCCGAGGCGGGCCAGGATGCGGGCGCGGCCGCCGCCGACCAGAAGCTCGGCGAAGAATTCGAACGGCGGTGCGAAATCGGCGCGGGCGAGAAGCCGCGACAGCTCGGCATGGGCGGCGGCGAATTCCGGGCGCCGGCCACGCGCCGCCTGCAGCGCCGGCCACAGCCGGCCCGGGCGCGCGTGCGCGAGATCGAACAGAAGGTCCTCGGAAAAGCCGAATAGCGGACCCTTCAGCACCTCGGCCAGGGCGAGATCGTCGTCCGGCAGGACGACAAAGCGGCCGAGCGAGAGCAGATCCATCACCGCGATCTCGTCGGTCAGCACCATGCGGTCGACGCCGGCCACGGGGACGCCCTCCTGCTTCAGGGCGCGCACCATCTCGGCAACGAAGTCGTTCCGCCGCTGCACCAGGATCATGATATCGCCGGGACGGATCGGCCGGCCGCGCGATTCGAGAATCTCGCCCCGTTGGAGCCAACCGGAAACCACGGCGGCGATGCGCCGGGCGAGCCGGGCCGAGGGCGCGTTCAGATGCTCCTGGCGGAGCGCCGGCACCCAGGGCTCGGCCGCGGCCACCGCCTCCGGCCCGACCAGGGGCCAGATCTCGACCAGCCCGGCATGGCCGACGCGGATCGGCGCATGGCGGATCTCGCGCCGCGTGGTGACGCTCTGGCGCATCGCCTCGGGGCCGAAGACGCGGTCGACCGCCTCCAGAATGGTCGGTGCCGAACGGAACGAGGGGCCGAGCTCCATCGCCCGCCAGGCCGCCTCGGCGTCGCGCACGCGGGTCTGGAAATGATCCTCCATGCGGGCGAAGCCGGCGGGGTCGGCGCCCTGGAAACTGAAGATCGACTGCTTCTCGTCGCCGACCGCGAACACCGTCCGCCTCGCGAGCCGAGCGCCTTGCCCGGCGAAGAATTCCGAGGCCAGCGCCGCGATCACCTGCCATTGCTCGGGCGAGGTGTCCTGCGCCTCGTCGACCAGGATGTGATCAAGGCCGTTGTCGAGCTTATAGAGCACCCAGGCGGCGACGCCGTCGCGATGCAGAAGATCGCGCGCCGCCAGGATGAGATCGTTAAAGTCGAGAAGATTGCCGGCTTGCTTCGCGGCCGCGTAGTCGGTGGCGATGGCGAGGCCGAGGCACCAGAGCGCCGCCGTCTGCGCCGCGACGGTGAGGGCGCGGCGCTGCTCGACAAGCGCCAGAACCCGCGCCTGCTCGCGCTCCAGAATGTCGCGCACGCCGGCGCCGGCCGCCTCGCCCGTCTTGGTGATAAGGCGGGCGCGCGCTTCGCCGGTATTAGTCAGGAAAGCCGGCAAGTGAAATTCGTCGAGCGCGTCCCGTCGCGCCTTCCACGGCACCCGCAACCAGGCGCGGAGCAGCGCGGCGCGCTCTTGATCGGTCTTGGTACCCTGCGCCAGCGCCTTCGCGGCGCGTTGCAGATCGGCGCTCGGCGCGGCGGCATAGAACTCGTCGATCAGGCCATCGTCGGTCATCCCGGGCGCGACGCCGAGCGCGGCATAGCTGCGCTCGATTACCGCATCGAGGTCTTCGTCATGGGCGCGGAAGACGCGCTGAAACTTGCGCCAGTCGCGCGTCATCTCGCCCATCAGCTTGTCGAAGCGCTCCTCGTCCACGGCGCCGACGATGAGATCGAGCGCCGCCTTGAGATCGGCCGCCCGGCCCGAGGCAGCACGGATCAGCACCCGATCGCGCGCGGCGACCAGCGTTTCCGCCGCCTCGCGCTCGTCCATCGCCTGAAAGCCCGGCGCGATGCGGGCCTCCAGCGGAAAGCGGCCAAGCATCGATTGGCAAAAGGCATGGATGGTCTGGATCTTGACGCCGCCCGGCGTCTCCAGGGTGCGGGCGAAGAGCCGCCGCGCATCGCCAAGGCCGGCCGCCGGCCGAGCGGCGCCGGTGAGAAGATGCAGCTCCTCCGCGAGATCGCCGTCGGCCATCGTCGCCCAGGCGCCGAGGCGCTGATAGAGCCGGTTCGCCATCTCGGCCGCCGCCGCCTTGGTGAAGGTAAGGCAGAGGATGGTATCGGGCGCGGTGCCGGCGAGGAGCAGCCGCAACACGCGATCGACCAGGACCCGCGTCTTGCCGGTGCCGGCGTTGGCGCTGAGCCAGACCGAATGGCTGGGATCGGCGGCACGCAGTTGATCGGCGACACGGCGCTCCACCACCCGCCGGGTCATTCGCCGCCCCCGTTGCCGTCGGCCCATTCCTTGACCCGCGCGAGATGATCGTAATCGCTCTCATAGAGCACGAACTGCGGCCGCGGCCGGGCGCGATAGGGCGTCTTCGGATCGTCGAAGCGGGCGATCAGCGATTTCAGGCCATCGATGGCGTCTTCAGCCAGAACCCGGGCCTCGCCCTTCACCGAATGAAATTCGCCGGGCGCGGCGCGGGCACCTTTGAGGCGCACGAAGCCAAGCTCGATCACCTCTGCCGCCGGCAGATCGCCGAAGCCGCCGGCAAGGGCGATCGCGGCCTCCAAGGGAAGTTGCGGCGCGAGGCCGATGGCGACGGCGTCGTCGCGGGGCGGCGCGCCGGTCTTGTAATCGAGAATCGCGAGCGCGCCTTCCGGGTTGCGGTCGATGCGGTCCGCCTTGGCGGCGAGCGTGAACCGCCCGCCGGGAAGATCGAAGTGAAGCGCGCCCCGGACTTCGGTGGCGAGCGGCGTCCAGCCCTTGGCGCGGCGCTCGCTTTCCTCGAAGCCGAGGAACCAGCGCGCGATCTCAGCGAAACGCGGCCACCAGAAGGCGCTGACGCCGGGATGGGTGAACCAGGGGCGAAACGCCTCGCGGCCGATCGCCATCAGCTTTTCGTAGGCACCCGCCGGCAGATCGCCCGGGTTCTCGCGCAGGAAGCGGTCGAGCGCCGCATGGATGAAAATCCCGCGCTCCGCCGCGCCGGGATCGGCATCGAGCGGCGCCAGCGGATCGAGCCGCAAGATGCGGCGGGCATAAAGGGCATAGGGGTCGCGAATCCAGGTTTCGATCTCGGTCACCGACAGCCGCCGCGGCCGCGCCGCCACCGGCGGCCGCGGCGCCGGCGGCCGCGGAGCCGCGGCACGGGCCGGGCGGTCCAAGGCCTCCTGCCAGAATAGCGCCGGCGGCACCACCAAGGTCTGGCCGGCGCCCTCGACCCGCGCCTTCAGCCGCTGCAGCCAGCGCGAGGCCACCGTCGGCGTGCCCTCGACCTTGGTGGCGCGGGTCAGCACCACCTCGCGCGCCGCCGCCGCTTGCGCAAAATCGTGCGCCGCCTGGCCGATCCGCCGCTCGGGCGGCGACAGGCCGAAGCGGGCCCGCATCGGCCGGCTGAGCCAGGGATCGGCAGCGGGCTCGGCCGGCCAGGTGCCTTCGTTGAGGCCGCCCAGGATCAACAGATCGGCCTGCTGCAAGCGCGCTTCGAGCGGCCCCCAGATGGCGAGCCGGGGATGGCGGCCATAGGCCGGGCGCACCACCCGCTCGGCCATCAAGGTCTCGATCACCGCGACCCAGGACAGGCCCGGAAGCGGCTCGGCACGCGGCGCCGCGTCGTTGAGATCGGCGATGAAATCGGCGAGCGCGCGGCCGGCGTCGCCGCGCCAAAGCGCCGCGCCATCGGGTCCGGTGGCGAGCCAATCGGCGAAATCGAGCAGCGCCGCGACGAAATCGGCAAGCGCGGCGCTCGACGCCTGCAGGATCAGGGCAAGCGGCGCGGCCTTGGCGGCGAGTTCGGCAAGCCAGCCCCGAAGCGCGTCCGCTTTGCCATCTTCCCCGTCGTCGTCCGCAAGCGCCGCCAGCAGCCCTTCCAGACCGAAGCCGGGACGCGGCCCGCGTAGCGCCGCGATCTCGAAGCGGCGGACGAGGCGCAGGAGCCCCGCCCGCGGCCGGTTGCCGACGGCGAAGGGGTGCTTCAAGGCGGCAAGGAGCGGCACCGGCGCGCCGCCATCGGCGAGCCAGGCCAAAATCAGGCGCAAGAAGGCGCCGGGCGGGGTCTCGTGCAGCGGCGTGCCGGCGGAATCGTCGATCGCGATATCCCAGCGGCCGAGCTCGGCTGCGACGCGGCGCGCCAGATTGCGATCCGGCGTGACCAGCGCCGCGGTTCGCTCAGGCGTCTCCAGCGCCTCGCGCAGGATGAGCGCGATCGCCGCCGCCTCCTCGCGCGGCGCCGGCGCCTCGATCAGCGCGAGGCCGGCGAGCGCGCGCGGATCGACCGCGCCGCCCGATTTCGCATCGGCCTGCCCCCAAGCATCCGAAGTCGCCGCCGGGCGCAGCATGTCACGGATCAGGCCAGCGCGGGCGGCGCGGCCCGCCTCGTCAACCGCCGCGAGATCGGCCGCCGCGGGCCAGGGCTCGACCTCCTCCCGCGCCACGCCGAGCGTGCCGAGCAGGCGGTGCAGCGCATGTTGCGGATGGGTCGGCGCCTCGGGCAGCGCGGCGAAGCTCGCCGCGTCGATCTCGGCGTCGAAACCCGGCAACACCACCGCGCCCCGCGGCAGGCCGGCGATGGTCTTGATCAAAGCCGCGGTCGCCGGGATGCTGCCGGTCGAGCCGGCGGCATAAACCGGATCGTCGCCGGCGGTGGCGGCGAGGCTCTCGCCCAAGGCGGCGATCAATCGGTTGCGTCGATCCGCCGGATCGACGGCCTGTTCGGCGGCGAGAATCTTCGGCCACTCATCCGTGACGATGGTGAGAAAGGCGAGCGTGATCTGCCAGTGCTCGGCGTAATCGTCGGGTACCAGCGTCTTCAAGCGGCCGAGATCGCAGCCCTCGATCACGGCCGCGTCCAAGAGCCGCGCGAGCTCGCCCGCGAGGTGGATCGCCTGCGCTGGGTCCGCGAAGCCGGGCCGGGCGCGGATCAGGCGCGCGAGCAAAAAGCGGCGCGCGAAATCGGCGAGCGCCGGCGGCAGGTCGAGCCCTTGGGGGAGCGTGATCTCAAGCTCCTCCTCGTCGGCGTCGCCGAGCGGCGCCATCACCGGCAAGAGCAGCGCGCGGCCGGCGCCCTGGCGGAGAAAGGCGGCGCCGAGCGCGCGCACCGCGCGCCGGGTCGGCAAGAACACCCGCACCCGGCTCAAGGCCAAGGGATCGTCGCCGTGTTTCGCCAGAAGCCCCGCCGCCAGGGCGTCGACGAAGGCGACGCCTTGCGGAATGTTGAAAACCCGGGGCCGGGGCGCGCTCATGTTCGCTGTTGCGCCAATGCCTTTTCCGCCGCCTGGAACCCGGCCGGCGTACCGACATCCATCCAGCGCCCGTCATGGCGCAGGCCCCAGAGCCGGCCCGCCTCGGCGGCGCGGTCGTAAAGGAAATTGAGCGAGAACGGCCCTTCCGGGCAGTCCTGGAAAAGCTCCGGCCGCAGTACCTGGACGCCGGTGAAGACGAAGGGCGCGACCCAGGTTTCCTGGCGCCGGCTGAGACCGCCCGCCGGGTCCATGTCGAAATCGCCGACGCCCTGATAGCCGATGGCGCTCACCGTCGGGTGCATGAGCAAAAGCGCGTCCATTTTCGCGGGATCGAAGAATTCCGCAAGCTCGACCAGGGAATCGCGGCCGGCATCCTGCCAGACGATGTCGCTGTTGATGGCATAAAAGGGACCGGGCCCGAGTTCGGGCAGCGCCTTGGCGACGCCGCCGCCGGTATCGAGGAGCGTTTCCGTCTCGTCCGAGAAAACGATGCGCGGCGCCGTCCGCGCGGCAAGATGGCGGCGCAACTGATTGCTCTTGTAATGCAGGTTGACCACCGCAGTTACGACGCCGGCCGAATCAAGACGATCGAGAACCCGGTCGATCAGGGTCACGCCGGCGATCTCGACCAAGGCCTTCGGGCGATCCAGCGTCAGCGGACGCAGGCGCAGGCCGAGACCGGCCGAGAGAACCATCGCCGTCGGAAAAACCTGCCGGGAGATCATGACGCGGCGATCTCCGTCCGGCGGAGCGCCGGGGGAATGGTGCGATCGAACCAGGCCCTTAGGGCCGAAAGCGCGGGGTGTTTCAAGTCCTGCTCCAAAAGACGCCAGGTTTGCGGCATGAATTTGAGATATTGCGGCTTGCCGTCACGGCGGAAAAGCCGCGGCCAATGGCCGACCAGCTTGGTGTTGCGTTGCGCGGCGAAAACCGCGTAGGCGAGGCGGAAGGCGGCATCATCGACACCGCTTGCGCGGATATAGCGTTGTACCATCACCTCGGCCAAGGCGGGCGCGAGGGGGCGGCGCACGTCTTCGAGCAGCGAGGCGAGATCATAGGCCGGTGAGCCTTCGAGTGCGTCCTGGAAATCCAGCAGCCCGACGCGCGCGACGCCGCTGCGCGCCGGCAGCCAGATCAGATTGTCGGCGTGGTAATCGCGCAGCACCAGAACCGCCGGTAAGACATCGGCGCGGCCGAGGACCTCGGTCCAGATCTCGCGGTATTCCTGTTTGAGTTCAGGCGCCGTCGGCCGGCCGGTGAGTTCCGGCAGATACCAATCGACGACGCGGTCGGTTTCGTCCAGCAACAGATCGAGGCCATAGGGCGCGAGGCCGTTCGGCAGCGGCCGGCGATGCAGCTCGGCGAGCACGTCGACCGCGGCGCCGTAGAGCTCGGCCTCATCGGCGGCTTGCCGCTGCAACACGCGGCTGAACAGATCGTCGCCGAGGTCTTCCAGCAACAGCAGCCCCTCGCCCGCGTCGGCCGCGAGAATCGCGGGTGCGCTAAAGCCCTGATCGCGAAGATGCCGGTCGATGCGAACGAAAGGCCGGACGTCTTCCAAAGGCGGCGGCGCGTCCATCAGCATCGCCGTTGCCGCGCCCCGGCTGAGCCGCGTGTAATGGCGGAAGGAGGCGTCGGTCTGCAGCGGCGCGCGCGCCGCCTCTTGCCATCCGGCCTGTTCGAGAAAGCGCCCGATCGCCGCCGCGCGCTCGGCGCTGGCGCTCTCGCCGACCAGCCGCGTCCGCCAATCGCCGCCCATGCGAAGCAGCAGCTTGCGCGCCCCCTCGCCCTCGGCGAAGAGGAATTCGAGCGTCAAGGCCTCCGCCGGCAGGGCCTCGAGCCGCTCCGGCCATTCGATCAGGCTGATACCTTCGGCGAAGGCCTGGTCGATGCCGAGCTCGATCGCCTCGTCGGCGCTTTGCAGCCGGTAGAGATCGAAATGCCAGACCGTTCCGGCCGCCGTCTCGTAGGTCTGCACCAGGGTGAAGGTCGGGCTCGGCACCTCGACCGCAGCGCCCGCCATGGCCTGGATCAGGGCGCGGGCGAAGGCGGTCTTGCCGGCGCCGAGATCGCCTTTCAAGGCGATGATGTCGCCGGGCTTGACGAGCCGCGCCAGGCGGCGCGCAAGCTCCGCCGTCGCCGCGAGTTCGGGCACATCGAGAGCGAACGGGCCGAAAGCCCGGCTGGGCGCGGTCATGGCGGGTTTTTAGCTTGCTTCGCCGGCGCGGGCAACGGCGGAGGCGACCGATCGCGCCATTCCTCGCGACGCGGCTGAAAAGGCCGGCAAAAGCGGCTATGCTGCCCGCCGTTCGGACGCAATCGGGAAGGGAAGGCGATGGCCGGCGCCAAGGTTCTGGTCACGGGCGCGAGCGGCTTCGTCGGCCGCGCGTTGTGCCGGCGGCTCCACGATGCCGGGGTCGCGGTGCGGGCGGCAATCCGTTCGCCCGAGGACCGCGGCCGGATCGAGCCCGGGACCAACGTTGTCGTGGTCGGCGATATCGGGCCCGAGACCGATTGGCGGGCGGCGCTCGAAGGCGTCGGCGCGGTGGTCCACCTCTCC
>JAJYTL010000355.1 GCA_021793055.1 Pseudomonadota bacterium | reverse complement strand
AGATCAGCACCACCTCGCTCTGGATGAGCCCGGCATCGCCGGTGAGCGAGCGGCCGGGTTCGACGATCAGCTCCGGCAGGCGGTTGCCGAAATAGGTCCGCACCGCGTTCATCACGATTCGGGTGTAGCTCTCGACCGGTGCCACCGGATCGCGATAGCGAATCGGGAAGCCGCCGCCGAGGTTCAGCATCTTGAGATCGACGCCGCGCTCGCGCAGGCTGGCGAAGATCTTCGCCATGCGGGCGATCGCCTTGCGCCACTGCTTGCCGTGGGTCTGCTGCGAACCGACGTGGAAGGAGAGCCCGTAGGCCTCGAGACCGAGCGCTTTGGCCTCGACCATGAGCTCCATCGCCATCTCGGGCGCGCATCCGAATTTGCGCGAAAGCGGCCATTCGGCGCCCTCGCATTCCACCAGCACGCGGCAGAAGACGCGCGCGCCCGGTGCGGCGCGGCCGAGCTTCGCCAGCTCCGCCTTGCTGTCGAAGGCAAAAAGCCGAACGCCGCGCGCGTAGGCGGCCGCGATGTCGCGCTCCTTCTTGATCGTATTGCCGAAGGAGATGCGATCCGGCTCAACGCCGAGCGCGACGCAAGCATCGATTTCGCCCAGACTCGCCGTATCGAAATGCGAGCCGAGCTTGGCCAGGCGCACGAGCACGTCCGGCATCGGCGTCGCCTTCATGGCGTAATAGATCTTGGCCTCGGGCATCACCCGGTTGAGCTCAAGATAATTGGCCTCGATCACGTCGAGATCGATAACCAAGCAGGGCGTGTCCGGACGTTCGTCCGCAAGAAACTTAAGGATCTTCTCTGTCATCACGACAACCCTCCGCCGGTTCCGGGTGCGGGGACGTTGGTGAACAGCAGGTGGGGCGACCCCACCTCCGGGTGGCCGGAAAACCGGCTCCCGGCCTAAAGACTTGACAGAGGGTTCTTGCGTCCGATGAGGGCGCGATAATCCGCCCGCCGCAAAATGGCGGTCCGGCATAAAAGCGCGATCGGCGGGAAGGTGGCCTTGCGGCCGGCTTGGTTCAACATCGTAGTTTCCCTCTCGGCACCGGCATCGCCGGACTATCCAAAAAGGACGCCTTACGTCGTTGCATAACCACCAAGGGCCATAGGCACGTGCGGGTGCGTCAATGTTTCGCTATATAAAGCAAGCTTCGGGGAACGCAAATGAAATCTGCGCCCGACAAAAGATTTTCTTCACCATCCGCCGAAGCCGCCGAACGGTCGCTCCTGCCCCTCCCCGGCCCGCTGCGAAGCGGAGACCGAGCCCACCGCCGAACTTGCCGCCGGCCGCGCGACGACGGTTGCCCGCGAGAAACGAAAACGCCTATACAATGGGGCAGAACCCGCAAGCGAGGAACGGCCCAAAGCCGAGCCAATCCATGAGGAGGAATGTCCGTGGCTGAGCTGATCGACTTCCAGAAACAAGGCGCTATTGGCGTCCTTAAGGTAAACAACCCGCCCGTCAACGCCCTGAGCCAGGGCGTGCGCCAGGGCCTTCTGGACAAGATCGCCGCCGGCGCCAAGGACCCCGACGTCGCCGCCATGGTCATCATCGGCGGCGGCCGCACCTTCATCGCCGGCGCCGACATCCGCGAGTTCGGCAAGCCGATGCAGCCGCCCGGCCTGCACGAGGTGCTCGACGCCATCGAGGCGAGCGCCAAGCCCATCGTCGCCGCGATCCACGGCACCGCCCTCGGCGGCGGCCTGGAAGTCGCGCTCACCTGCCATTGGCGCGTGGCGCTGGCTGCGGCCCGCGTCGGCCTGCCAGAGGTCAAGCTCGGCATCCTGCCGGGCGCCGGCGGCACCCAGCGCCTGCCGCGCCTGGTCGGCGTTCAGACCGCGCTCGAAATGATCACCAGCGGCAATCCGATCGACGCCCGCAAGGCGCTCGCCGCCGGCGTCGTCGACGAGGTTACCGACGGCGATCTGCTCAAGGCGGCGATCGACTTCGCCACCAAAGTGGTGGCCGAGAAGCGGCCGCTTCGCCTGGTCAGCCGCAACGACGACAAGGTGAAGAACACCGACCCCGCGGTGTTCTCCGAGTTCCGCAAGAAGCTCGCCCATAAGGGGCGCGGCTTCTTCTCGATCTGGCGCTGCATCGACGCCGTCGAGGCGGCGGCGACGCTGCCCTTCGCCGAAGGCATGAACCGCGAGCGCGAGCTGTTCATGCAGTGCATGGAGAACCCGGAGCGTAAGGCGCTGATCCACGTCTTCTTCGCCGAGCGCGAGGTGGCGAAGATTCCCGACGTGCCGGCCGACACGGCACCGCGCAAGATCGCCAGCGCCGCCATCGTCGGCGCCGGCACCATGGGCGGCGGCATCGCCATGAACTTCGCCAACGCCGGCATCCCAGTGAAGATCCTGGAAGTCTCGCAGGAAGCGCTGGCGCGCGGTCTCGGCGTCATCGAGAAGAACTACGCGACATCGGTCAAGCGCGGCAGCACGTCGCAGGCGGCGATGGACAAGGCGATGAAGCTGATCTCCGGCACCCAGACCTACGAAGACATCGGCGATGCCGACATCGTCATCGAGGCAGTGTTCGAGGAGATGGGTGTCAAGAAGGAAGTCTTCGGCAAGCTCGACAAGATCATGAAGAAGGGCGCGATCCTGGCGAGCAACACGTCGACCTTGAACATCGACGAGATCGCCGCCGCGACCTCGCGGCCCGATCAGGTCATCGGCCTGCACTTCTTCAGCCCGGCCAACGTCATGCGGCTGCTCGAAATCGTCCGCGGCAAGGAAACGGCGAAGGACGTGATCGCGAGCTCGCTCGCGCTCGCGCGCAATATCCGTAAGATCGGCGTCGTGGTCGGCAATTGCGACGGCTTCGTCGGCAACCGGATGCTGCACGCGTACACCCGCGAGGCCGGGTTCCTCCTCGAGGAAGGCGCGACGCCGGAGCAGGTCGACAAGGTGATCTACGATTTCGGCCTGCCCATGGGACCCTTCGCCATGGGCGACCTCGCCGGACTGGACGTCGGCTGGCGCATCCGCAAGGGCAAGGAGGCCAGCCGGCCGAAACATCTCCGCTACTCGCCGATCGGCGATCGCATCTGCGAGATGGGCCGCTTCGGCCAGAAGACCGGCGCCGGCTATTACCGCTACGAGCCGGGCAACCGCACGCCGATCCCCGACCCTGAAATCACCAAGCTGATCGAGGCCGTCGCCAAGGAGCAAGGCATCCAGCGCCGCCAGATTTCGGACGAGGAAATCCTCACCCGCTGCATGTACGCGCTGGTCAATGTCGGGGCGCAGATCCTCGAAGAGGGCATCGCGCTGCGCGCCGGCGACATCGACATCGTCTACATCAATGGCTATGGCTTCCCGGCCTATCGCGGCGGGCCGATGTTCTGGGCCGAGCAGATCGGCCTCGACAAGGTGCACGCCAAGATCGAGGAATACCACAAGGCGCACGGCGTCTTCTGGGAGCCGGCGCCGCTGCTCACCCGCCTCGCCAAGGCCGGCAAGGGCTGGGAGAAGT
>JAJYTL010000354.1 GCA_021793055.1 Pseudomonadota bacterium | reverse complement strand
AAGACCGGCCTCGACATCCGCTATCTGCCCGCCGCCGGCCTCACCCGCCAGAGCCTCGCGGTGCACGAGCGCGCGAGCGGCCGGCAATATCGCTTCGTCCTGCCAGGGCCGGCGCAGCCGCCGGAATTCGCGGCGGACGCCCTCGCCATGGTGTCGCGCTTGATCGCCGCCAATGGCTACGGTTACGTGGTCGCGAGCGGCAGCCTGCCACCCGGCGTGCCGGAGGATTTCTACGGCCGTCTCGGCGAGCTCGTCGCCGCGGCCGGCGCGCAGCTGATCCTCGACACCTCCGGCCCAGCCCTCAAGGCGGCGCTCGGCCGCGGCGTCTTTCTGGTCAAGCCCGACCACACCGAGGCCAAGGCGCTCGGCGAGGCCTACGGCATGACGACGGAAGACCCGGACTCCCTGGCGCGGCTGATCCTGGCGCGGGGCGGCGCGGAGGCCGTCATTATCACGCTGGGTGCCGAGGGCGCGCTGCTCGCCGCGCGCTCGGGCGTCGTCCGGGCGCGGGCGCCGAAGGTCGACGTGGTGAGCGCGGTTGGCGCCGGCGACAGCTTCATCGCCGCGCTCTGCGTCGCGCTCGCGCGCGACTGGCCGCTGGAACGGGCCTTCGCCTATGGCGTCGCGGCGGCGGCGGCAGCGGTGCTGACGGAAGCGACGGAGCTTGCCCGCAAGGCGGACGTGGAGCGCCTCTATGCCGCGATGACCGCGTCAAGCCCAAGCGAGACACCAAAACCGAAGAAACGCTGAGCCCGCCGCCGGATTACCGCGCGCTCACTTCGGCGACGAGGCCTTGGGCTTGGTAAATCTCAGCGTCATGTTGTCGGCCTCGCCGATCGCCTGGTAATGCGCGCGATCGTTATCGCCCTGCGCCAGGCTCGGCGGCAGATACCAGACCGGGATGTCGCGCGGGTCCTTCGGGTTGGCGTTGATCTCAGACGTAGCGGCCAGGCGGAAACCGGCGCGTTCCGCTTCGCCGATAAGGAACGGCTGCGGCAAGCGGCCGAGACCGAAGCTTTGCGCCGGAGCCATCGCGCTCGGCGCCCGATGCGCGACAATGCCGAGAACGCCGCCCGGCTTCAACGCGCGATACGCGCTGCGGAAAAACCGCTCCAGAATGACATCGGTCTCGCGGCCATGGACATTGGCGTACATGAGGTCGTGCATGTTCCGGAAGGTCACGATCATATCGACGGAATCCGGCGGGCCGAGGCCCATATAGGCCGGCGGCTCGAAGGGCATCATTTGCACGCGCCCATAGACCGCCGGATCGGCGCGCAGCTTCGCCGCATAGCGCAGCGCCATCCGCCGCGAAAACGGGTTGGGGCTGCTCGCGGGCGGCGTCGCCTCGATCAAGCGCCCATGGTCGCGAAGAAAGGGCGCGAGGATTTCCGTGTACCATCCGCCGCCCGGCAACACCTCGACCACCGTCATGTCAGGGCGGATGCCGAAAAATTCCAGCGTCTGAAGGGGGTGCCGATAGCGATCGCGCCGAACATAGGCCGGCGTGCGCTGCGGGCCGTCTATCGCCTGTCGCAGCGCCTGCCGAACCGCCGGTGGCGTGCCGGCATGCGCCGCCCCCGCGAAAGGCAAAACCAAACAGAACAGCGCCGCAGCCATAAACCGGAAGCGTTTCATCTGCGACCTCCCCTGTGGACGACCACGTCGCCGCGCCGCCGCGCCTCGGGCGCGACGGCACCAACCAGCTATTGGTATCACAGATCGGCGGCAGGCTCGGGCATAAAGCCCTGCGCCCCTGCCCGCGCGTCGGCAAACGGGCGCTGGCGGAGGGGATGTCCGCCAACATAAAGTCCGCCGACGTTCGCTGACGTTCAAAATTCGTTATTATTCATAGATATTTGCGAAGCATCCGTCTGGACGCGTTCGCCAATGCGTGCCACAATCCGCTTTCAATTGATGGGTACAATGATGGGTATAATGATGGGTACAATGATGGGTACGATCATGGGTAGATGTTCCTGATTTCTGCCAGAGGATGGGCTGATGGCAACGAGATCGTCGGAGAGATTGACGGCTTTGGTGGTGAAGAACCTGAAGGGCGCGGGGATGTACGCCGACGGTGGAGGCCTCTATCTCCAGGTCGGCGACGGCAGCGCCCGATCATGGATATTTCGTTACATGCTCAATGGCGTTCGGCGCGACATGGGGATCGGGCCGCTGCATTCGGTAAGCCTGGCAGAGGCCAGGTCGAATGCCGCCGACGCCCGAAAACTTGTCGTCAAGCGCATCGACCCGATCGAGCACCGACGCGCCGAACAGAACGCCGTCAAGCTGGAAGCGGCGCGGGCGGTCACTTTCAAGAAGTGCGCCGAGGACTACATCGCGTCGCAACGGGCGGGCTGGCGCAACGAGAAGCATGCCAGGCAGTGGGAATCAACCCTTCAGACCTACGCCTACCCTCTGCTCGGCGCCCTGCCGGTTCAGGCTATCGACGTCGCGCTGGTCACCAAGGTCCTGGAACCGATTTGGCGGAAGAAGACCGAAACGGCCAGCAGGCTGCGAGGGCGCATCGAGGCCGTGCTCGACTATGCGACGGCCCGAGAGTATCGCCGAGGCGACAATCCGGCACGATGGAAAGGCCACCTCAATAAACTGCTGCCGACACGGGCGTCCGTGCAGCGCGTTCAGCACCGCAAGGCGCTTCCTCATGCGGAAATCGCCGAGTTCATGGCCGAGTTGAGAACGAGAGGCGAGATCTCCGCCCACGCCCTGGAGTTCCTGATCCTGACGACGACGCGAACTTCCGAGGTGTTGGGCGCGCGCTGGGAGGAGATCAATCTCTCGAAGGGCATGTGGATCATTCCTCCGGAGAGGCACAAGACGGGCAAGCGCACCGGCAAATCTCTGCGGATCGCCCTGTCATCTTGTGCTGTGGCGATCCTTGATCAGATGAAGAAAATCGTCTCCCAGTCAGAATTTGTATTTCCGGGGAACAAGAAGGGGGCGGCGCTTTCCAATATGGCCTTGCTGCAATTGCGCAAGCGGATGGGGCGGTCCGATATCGATCCTCACGGATTTCGGTCGAGTTTCCGGGACTGGGCCGCGGAACGGACGATGTTTCCGCGCGAGTTGGCGGAAATGGCGCTGGGGCATGAAGTCGGAGACGATGTCGAAGCGGCCTACTTGCGCAGCGATCTGTTCGAGAGACGGCGCCGCTTGATGGATGTCTGGGCGGAATATTGCGAAGGCGTGGAAACTGCTGCGGAGCTGGTCAAGGTGGAATGACCTCTGGAACCGACCGCTCCGACCACGCCCGTAGAGGTTGCCATTAAAACACTTCGGTCTTAAGCGGGGCGCCAGACGGCAAGGGCCTTAAGAGCCGAGGCGAAGCCGCGGGCGTCATCGGGGTCGAAGCCGGACGCCTCGAACATGGCGGCGATCACCTCGACGTGCGGGATGGAATGCAGGTTCCAGTTCCTGAGGCGATAGAGGGTCCCGGCGATGACGACGGCAAGCTGGAAGGGGATGCCGG
>JAJYTL010000353.1 GCA_021793055.1 Pseudomonadota bacterium | reverse complement strand
TCGTCGCCACGAAAACGGCCGATAAAGTGCGATATCTCGAACCAGCCCAAAGCCTTTTGGCAAATTCACTGTAAGCGTCACCCCGCCACCACCTTCAATCTGGTTCGCGCGTAGGGCAAGAATGGTGTCCACCACGAGGGAGGATGCCTGCCAATGCCGACCGCCAGCCATCATATCAACCATCATGTCAGGAATGATGGTAACGCGAGCGGCGACGGGTTTCGTTGCGTCGAGGTGATCACGGGCGTCAGGTGCCGGCGCGACTGTCAGCCCGCGCGGGCTTTTTGAGGGGGCTTCCCGGGATTCGTGAGCGCGGTCTGTGATGTTTAGCAGGGTAGAAGGCTCGCATAGCGTGGCTGCTGCCGTCCCGATTTCATTCCTTGGTGGGGTGGAAGACGATTGCTCGGAGCCGACCTGCGATCAGGTTCGCCGTGATCGCGGAGGAGGTCGAGAAGGTTCCGCGCCGCCTGGCGTGGATGCCTTGACGCCGGCTCGCACCCGACGACCATGGGCAGCAGGTGGTCCCTGGCGGTTCAGCCTTCGGTAGTCGACGGATCGAGGCGATCGGCGAGCGTCTGGAAGGTAGCTTCGAAGCCCGGATCGTAGTCGTCCGGGTGCTCGCGAATGATCGCCACGGCCTTCCGGTAGCATTCAGCGGCCTTGAGATGGTCTCCTCTGGCTTGGTGGACCATGCCGAGACGGTGATAGCCGTCATGCAAGTGGGGGAAGCGGCCGATCAGGTCGACTGCGGCATGCTCGGCCTCGTCGAGTTTTCCGGCATCGACCATCTGGACGACGGCATCGGAAGCCCTGTTCAGTTCTTGCAGACGAACGTAGGAGAGCTGAGGGTGACCCTGCAGGGTCGATCGCTCTGGCGGGCGTTGGCGTTCGGCCGCTTCATCCCTGGCGAGACAGCACTGCTTGTATTTCTTGCCACTGCCGCAAGGACAGGGCTCATTGCGTCCGATTTTGGCCATTTCCTTGGCTTTTGGCGGGAAGGACGAAGCCCTTGTATCAGACGTTGCTGGCGGATCCCAAGTTCCATGAGCGGATTCTCGATTTCGACCGTGATCGGGCGGAGATGTGCCGGGCGGCGGGCTGCCCGGACTGTGGCGGCGCGCTGCATTCGGCCAACTATTGGCGGAAGCCGCGCGGTGGGCTGATCGCGCTCGGCGGAGAACACGACCTGCGCTTCAGCTTCTGCTGTGCGGTCGACGGCTGCCGCGACCGGGCGACGCCGCCATCCCTACGGTTCCTGGGCCGTAAGGCCTACCTGGCAGTGACCGTCATCCTGATATCCGCGATGCGGAACGGGCTGACCGAACGGCGACTTGCAACGCTGGCCGAAGTGGTCGGTGTCGACCGGCGGACGGTGGCGCGCTGGCGGACATGGTGGTTGGCGACATTCACCACCACGCCGTTCTGGCGGGCGACTTCGGCCGTATTCATCCCGCCGGTCGATGCCTCCCAGTTGCCCGCGTCCGCGCTCGACCGGTTCGACGGTGATGCCGAACGACGGCTGATCGCCTTCCTACGGTTCCTGGCGCCGATTACAGGCGGCGCGTCGATGCGGCACGCTTTCTGACGGGCGTCGCCAATCCGCAGAAGACGCTCGTGGCCTTCCTCCCGGCAGCGTCCGTACCGTCCGCCGATCCATCCAACAGGGGGTATCGGCATGACGAAGGAATGTGGTCCGCGGATTCATGAACGATGGGCGCAGCTGCGCTTCTCGGTGATCGGCCAGTTGCTCGCCGCGCCGCCGGCGAAGGGTGCCCTGCGCGCGGCACTCGAAGGCTTGGCGGCGCGCGAGTGGCGTCACCCGGCGACCGGCGCGCCGGTCCGCTTCGGCGTTTCGACGATCGAACGCTGGTATTACCGGGCATTGCGCGAGCGGCAGGATCCCGTCGGCGTGCTGCGCCGGAAGCGCCGGCGCGACGCCGACCGCCAGTCGGCCATGAGCAACGGGCTGCGTCAGGCGTTGCTTGCCCAATACGCCGCTCACAAGTCGTGGAGCGCCCAGCTTCATCACGACAACTTGGCGGCCCTGATCGAGAAGCGGCCCGAGCTCGGGCCGATGCCGTCCTATTCGACCGTGCGGCGGTTCCTGCGGCGGAACGGCCTCGACAAGCGCCGCCCGGTCACCTCCCGTCATACCGCCGGCGCCTTGGCCGCCGAAGTTCGGCTGGCCACCCGTGAGGTCCGCAGCTTCGAGGTCGAGCATGTCGGCGGCCTCTGGCACTTCGACTATCACCATGGCTCGCGCAAGGTGCTGACGCCCCGGGGCGAATGGCAGACACCGATCCTGCTCGGCATTCTCGACGACCGCTCGCGCATCGCCTGCCATCTGCAATGGTATTTGGCCGAGACCGCCGAGAACCTGATCCACGGTCTCATTCAGGCCTTCATGAAGCGCGGCCTGCCGCGTGCCATCATGAGCGACAACGGGGCCGCGATGACCGCCGCCGAAACGACCCAGGGCTTCGCCCGGCTCGGCATCCTGCACGAGACGACGCTGCCCTATTCGCCATACCAGAACGCCAAGCAGGAAGCCTTCTGGGGTCCGGTCGAAGGACGGCTGATGGCCATGCTGGAAGGCGTCGCCGACCTCACCTTGGCGCGGCTGAATGAGGCGACCCAGGCCTGGGCGGACCAGGATTATAATCGCAAGCGCCATTCCGAGCTCGGCGAAGCGCCGCTCGCTCGCTTCCTCGCCGGTCCGACGGTGATGCGCCCATGCCCGGACGGCGCGACACTGAAGCTCGCCTTCACCCGCAGCGAACGGCGGACCTTGCGCAAGAGCGACGGCACCATCGTCATCGAGGGCCGCCGCTTCGAGGTGCCGAACCGCTATCGCCATCTCGCCAGCCTGGATGTGCGCTACGCCAGTTGGGATCTGAGCCAGGTCCATCTCGTCGACGAGCACACCGGTACCGTGCTCTGCCGCCTGTTCCCCTTGGACAAGACGAAGAACGCCGACGGGCTGCGCCGATCGATCGAACCGGCCGGGGATCTTCCCATCGACGCAAAGCCTGCGGCCGGCATGCCGCCTTTGCTCGCCAAGATGCTGGACGCCCGCGCCGCCACCGGTCTGCCACCCGCCTATCTCGTCAAGGATGAAGGAGACCCGTCGTGACCAACAAGCTCTTGGCTCTTTATGGCCTGAAGTGGAACCCGTTCACCCCCGGCGTGCCGGTCGAGGCGTTGCATGTGTCCCCGCGCATCGACAGCTTCCGCCGGCGCGTCCTGCAGCTCGCCGCCGAGGGCGGCTTTGCCATCGTCACTGGCGAGCCCGGGACCGGCAAGTCGGCGACCTTGCGCATTCTCGCCGACCATCTGACCAACCAGCGTGACCTCAAGATCGGCATGATCAGCCGGCCGCAGGCCAGCATCGCCGACTTCTACCGCGAGATGGGCGATCTCTTCGCCGTCCAGCTCCGCCCGCACAACCGCTGGGGTGGCACCAAGGTCCTCCGGCAGTGCTGGCAGGCCCACATCGAC
>JAJYTL010000352.1 GCA_021793055.1 Pseudomonadota bacterium | reverse complement strand
CGCACGCGCAGCAGCAGCTCGCCGGCGCAGGTGCGGTATTAGGTGTCGATATAGACGAGCAACATCGGCCCCTTCTTGCTCGCCTTCTCGACGATGTCGTGATAGCGCGACTTGATGCGGATCTCCTCGCCGTGGCGGGCGTAGCGGAACAGCTCGACCTCGGAGCCGCCGTTGAGCAGCGCGAGCCCGGGCAGCGGCAGCACCGGCAGGCCCTGCACCGCGGTCTCGGCCAGGATGCCGTCGAAATCCGGATCGTGCGCGCGCTCGGTCAAGGGATCGGGCGTGCCGAAGGGCCGGCGCAGCGCGTAGGTCGGATAAAGCGGCGGCGCCACCGGCCCGCCGTAGCGGCTTTGCGCCGTCGCGGCCTCGGAATGATAGATCGGATCGTCGTCCATGATCGCCTGGGCGAAGCGGCGCACGGCGCCACGTTCGATCGGCTCGGGCGCCGTTTCCTCGGCGCTCTCGACGCCGATGAAGGCCTTGATTTCCTCGGTCAGCAGCATCGCGTGGGCTTCCTCCTCCGCGGGGTCTTGCGCGTTGCCCCGCGTTTCAGTTGGTAACTTGACTGGCGACGGGCGGTTCAGCGCCGCGCCGCGAATTTTCCGCCGGCCGCGAGCGCGCCGGCCGCGGGCAGGCTGTCGAAGGCGATGGCGCGCTCGAACAAGGGCCGCGGATCGAGGCCGAGATCGCCGGCCTCGACGCAGCTCTCGAACTTCTGCCATAGTTCGCTCTCGCTCAGCGGCACCGAGCTGTGGCCGCGGGCGCGGGCAATGGCGGCGCTTTCCGCCGTCTCGCCCGAGCGCAGCGCGATCCACACCTTGTCGGCGCGGGAATAGCCCGGTGCCTCGGGGTCGTAATCGGTGTTGGTCCGGGTCGCGACGCGGCCCATCAGGCCCTGCACCTCGGGGCGGCGGACGAAGTCGTCGGTCAGTTGCCGCAAGCCCACGGCGCCGGCGAGCACGGCGGCGGCCATGGCGAATTCGATGCTGAACTTGGCGGCGAGCCCGGTTTCCGGGCGATGATTGCGCAGGATCAGCGCGTTCCGCTCGCTCAACTCGACCGCGATGCCGGCGATCGCCTCGGGCGCGAGCGGGCGGCGGCGCAGGAGATCGAGCGCGGCGTCGATCGGCCGGTGGGCGCAATAGCAGACCGGGTATTTCTTGACGCTGAGGCCGCTTTCGACGATGCGGAGCGGGCGGCCCACGGGGTCGAACGGGCTTTCGCGATCGACGTCGCCGTGGGGCGAGATCGCCATCAAAAGCCCGCGCGGGTGTTCCAGCGCGTCCGCCGATCCGGTCATGCCGGCCTTGGCGAGGCGGGCCGCCATCACCCCGGCATGAGCCGAGCGGCCGGCGTGGAAGGGCTTCGCCATGGTGCCGAAATTGGCCGCGAGGCCGGCCGCCTGCGAGGCGCCGAGGGCCAGCGCGTGCGCGGTCTCTTCGGCGTTCAGGCGGTGCAGCCGGGCGCAGGCCGCGGCGGCGCCGACGGCGCCGAAGACGCCGGTCGGATGCCAGCCCTTTTCGTGATGATGGCCGCGCTCGCGCCCGACCAACTCGGCCCAGACTTCATAGCCCGCGACATAGGCGGTGGCCATGTCGGCGCCCGAGGCGTTCAGCGCCTCGGCTTCCGCCAGGATCGCCGGCACCAGCACGGCGCTGATATGGCCGCCCGGCCCGACGTCGTCATAATCCAGGGCATGGGCGGCGGCGCCGTTGATCCAGGCGGCTTCGGGCGCCGATGCCTTCTCATTGCTCAGATAAAGCGTCGCCGCGCCGCCGCCCGCGCCCTGGCCGCCGCCGTTCGGCAGCAGCACTTGGCGGAGCTTTTGCGGCGCCGGCTCGCGCGCGCCCGCCGCCATGACGCCGAGGCAATCGGCGAAGCCGAGCCGCGCCACCTTCAGCGCCGCCTCGGGCAGGAGGGAATACTCAAGCCCGGCGACGAAGCCGGCGATCTCGGCGGTCAAGGCCATCGGAGAAGCGACCCGGCGCGCGGGTTCAGGCGAGCTTCGCCCGCAACGCCTTCAGCGAGCCGCCTTTCATCACCGAGCCCGGCAGCGGATGGCCGACCACCTCCTCGGCGAGGCGCGCGGCCTCCAGCAGAGCTTCGAGATCGATGCCGGTTTCGATGCCCATTTCGTCGCACATGAACACTAGGTCCTCGGTGCAGACGTTGCCGGCCGCGCCCTTATGGCCGGCGAAGGGGCAGCCGCCGAGGCCGGCGACGGCGGCATCGAAAATCCGCACCCCCATCTCCAGCCCGGCATAGGCGTTGGCGATGCCCATGCCGCGGGTGTCGTGCAGGTGCAGCGCGAGTTCAAGATCGGGATAGCGCTCGCGCACCGCGCCGACCACGCGCCTGATCGACAGCGGCGTCGCCCAGGCCATGGTGTCGGCGAGGTTCATCACCTTGATGCCGACGCCGTGCTCGGCGGCGAGATCGAGGATGGTCTGCACCAGCCGCAGCACCGTCGGGATCGGGATGTCGCCCTCGAAATTGCAGCCGAAGGCGGCCATGATCGAGCCGCGCTCCACCGGCACCTCGTGATCCTTGTACATCTCGATGATGCGGTGCTGCGCCTCGATGTTTTCGGCGAGCGTGCGGTTCTGGTTGCGAATCAGGAACTTTTCCGAGGCGGTGAGCGAAATCGAGCCGGTGACCTCAAGCCGCTTGCTGGCGAGCGCCCGCAACAGGCCCTTCTCGTTCAGCCACAGGCCGGTGTAATGCACGCCGGGGTGCAGCGTGATGCCCTGCACCACGTCGTCGGCGTCGGCCATGCCGGGGACGTTCTTCGGATTGACGAACGAGGCGACCTGGATGTGGTCGAGGCCGGTGCGCGAAAGCGCGTCCACCAGGTCGATCTTGCGCGCGGTCGGGATCGGCCCGCGCTCGAACTGAAACCCCTCGCGCGGCCCTTCCTCGTTGATCCGGATGGACTTCGGTAGATCCGACATCGAACGTTCCTCCAGTTTATTGCTTGGTTATTGCTTGGGCGCCCCGTGATCCGGGATCGGCGCCGGCCGCCGACGGCGGCGCGCGCCCGCGCCCGCGTCCTAAAACTCTCGCGCCCGAGACTATCGCGGAATCCGCCGGGCGGTCAAAGGGGGGAAGCAAGGTCGCTCGGCGGGGCGATGGCGCGGACGGCTGGCCGGTTCCTCACCGGTGCCACGGCCGAGGGCGAGGTTTGCGCCAGAAATGGTCGTTGGAATTTCTAGTACTATGGGAACAGTTCCGTTTTTGTGAGATCGATTCGTAGCCTGGGGGGCGGTCAATGAGACTGCCGCAAATCAAGATTGCCGATTGGACCGTTATTGCAGCGTCTGTGATACTGCTTGGGGCTTCCGCTGTTATCGGTCCAGACAGCACTTACAATTTGCAGATATGGCTCTTCTGGAGCGGTGTCGTCGGACTGGCGCTTCTGGTTGTGTTGCTTGTGGCTCGGAAGATCACTTCCTCAGGCGAGGCTCCTAAGTTAAGACCTATGGGCAGCGCTGGCAAAGGCGGCAGCGGCA
>JAJYTL010000351.1 GCA_021793055.1 Pseudomonadota bacterium | reverse complement strand
TTCCGATCTTTCCCCTTCATCCTGCGCAACGTGGCCCTGCTCGGGGTCGATTCGGTGATGGCGCCGAAGGCCAAGCGCGAGGCCGCCTGGGCTCGGCTCGCGCGCGATCTGCCGATCGCCAAGCTCGCCGCCATGACCGAGGTGCAGCCGTTGTCGAAGGTGATGGAACTGGCGCCGAAGATCATCGCCGGCCAGATTCGCGGCCGCGTCGTCATCGACGTCAACGCCTAGAGGCGGAGCGGTTTCCGTTCGCCCGAGCCGCTAGCCGCGGTTCAGGCCGCGGGGCGGCCCTCGGCGATGAAGGCGGGATTGGCGAAATCGGGCTTGCCGTAGCGCAGCTCGCGGCCGTCGAGGTCGTGCACGCGGCCGCCGGCCGCGGCCAGCACGGCATGGCCCGCTGCGGTATCCCATTCCATGGTGCGGCCGAAGCGCGGATAGACGTCGGCGGCGCCTTCGGCGATGAGGCAGAATTTGAGCGCGCTGCCGGCCGGCAGCCAGCTCTTGATGTTCTTCTCGGCGAGGAAAGCCTCGGTCTTGGCGTCGCGGTGCGAGCGGCTCGCCACCGCGATCAAGCCCTCGGCGGGCGCGGGCCGCGCGGCGATCGGCTGCGGCGCGCCGCTGCCCGCGATGCGCCACGCCTTGCCCGGCCCGCAGCCGAGATAGGCCTTGCCCTGCGCCGGCAGATAGACCACGCCGAGGGTCGGCCGGCCGCCTTCGATCAGGCCGATATTGACGGTGAACTCGCCTATGCGGTGGACGAATTCGAGCGTGCCGTCCAACGGGTCGACGAGCCAGAACGGGCCGTTGCCGACCTTCGGGATGCGACCCGCGGCGACGCTTTCCTCGGCGACGACGGGATATTTCGGCGACAGCGCCTCGAGCCGCGCCAGGATCAGCCGCTCGGCGGCTTCGTCCGCCGCCGTCACCGGCGAGTGGTCGGCCTTTTCGCGCACCGCGCCCGGCGCGCCGTAGATTTCGAGAATCGCCTCCCCGGCCTCGCGCGCGATGGAGGCAAGGCGGAGTGCGAGCTGGCGTCGCTCCTGATCGGAACCTAGGCCAACGTCGCCGGTCATGGACATGGTTCCTCCCGGCTCGGCTCGGGCTTCAGTGGAAATTCGCCCTTGTGATCACAGTCGAGCATTTCCGGGCCTTGCCGGTCAAGGGTTTGGGGCTTGCGCCGGTGATATCGACCAGCGATAGATCGTGCGCCATGGGCCTTGGCGGGTCCGGCCGGCGCCGCCATAGTGGCGGCATGAACGCCGTTCCCAAGCCGCACCTGGCGACGCCCGCGCCGCGCGCCCGCGACGATGTCGCCGGCGTGATCTTGGCCGGCGGTCTGTCGCGGCGTTTGGGCGGCGGCGACAAATGCCTGCGGTCGCTCGATGGCCGCCCGATCCTGGCTCACGTGGCGGCCCGGCTTCGCCCCCAGGTGCGGATTCTCGCCTTGAACGCCAACGGCCCGCCGGGCCGCTTCGCGGCCGCCGGCCTCAAGGTGCTGCCCGATCGCGTGCCGGGAAATCCGGGGCCGCTGGCCGGTATCCTCGCTGGGTTGTTGTGGGCGCGGCGCCAGGCGCCGGCCCTCGGCTGGCTCCTGAGCGTGCCGGGCGATGCGCCGTTCCTGCCGCTCGATCTCGCGGCACGGCTGAAGGCGGCGCAGGCCGCGAGCGGCGCGTCGATCGCGGTCGCCGCCTCGGCCGGGCGGCGCCATCCGGTGGCGGCGCTGTGGGCGCTCGATCTCGCGCCGGTGCTCCGCCGCGCGCTGGTCCGCGAGGCGGTACATAAGGTCGAGCGCTTCATCGAGCGCTATCCCAACGTCACGGTCTCGTGGCCGGACGCGCCGATCGATCCTTTTTTCAATATCAACCGGCCAACCGATCTCTTGGCGGCGGAGCGGCAAATTTCTAAGATGGCCGAGGCGCGGACGGCGAGGAATCGGGGCACCGCCGGCCGGCAAGGGGGGACGTGAAATGACCGCACTCAGGCTCGGGGCGCTGCTCTGTTCCAAGCTTTGTCACGATCTGGTCGGGCCGATCGGCGCGCTCGGCAACGGCGTCGAGATTCTCGCCGAGGAGGAAGACAAGGAGATGCAGGCGCGGGCGCTCGCGCTGCTCGGCGAGAGCGTCGAGGCGGCGACGCGCAAGCTGCGCTTCTTCCGCCTGGCCTTCGGCGGCGCCGAGACTATGGGGCCGACCGTGCCCGCCGCCGAGGTGCGCCGCACCGCTGAGGAATTCTTCGTCAAGAGCCGCGTCGCGCTGAGTTGGTCGCGGCCGGCCGACGGATCGGAAACGCTCGACAAGTCCGCGGCCAAGCTGCTGCTGAACCTGATCCTGGTCGGTGCCGATGCGCTGCCGCGCGGCGGCATGCTCGCGATTGACGCCGAGGCCGACCGCCTCGCGGTCACCGCCGAGGGCGCTGGCGCGCGACTTGACGCCGAGCTTCAGGCGGCGCTCGCCGGCCGGCTCGACGAGGCGCAGTTCGACAGCCGCACCGCCGTCGCCTGCCATCTCGCGGCTCTGGCCAAGGGCCGCCGCGCCGATCTCGCCGTCGCGGTGCCGGACGAGACCCGGGTCGAGATCACCGTCGGGCCGCTGTCGCGGGCCTGAAGCCGTCCCCCGCCGCGTCCCCCGTCGCCCCTGCGCCGCCCCTGCGTCGGCGGCCTTTACCGCTCCTTAACCGCTTCCGGGCCATTGTCCTTGCGGAACCTGCCGACGCGTGCTTACCGGCCAAAAAACGGCAGTAGGGGCAGCCAGAGATGGACGATCTTCTTCAGGAATTTCTCACCGAAACGACCGAGAACCTCGGGCTTCTCGACGTCGATCTCGTGCATCTCGAGCAGCAGTCGGCCGACCCGACGCTGATCGCGACCATTTTCCGCATCGTTCACACGATCAAGGGGACCTGCGGCTTCCTTGGCCTGCCGCGGCTCGAGGCGGTGGCGCATGCGGCGGAAAACGTGCTCGGTCAGTTCCGCGATGGCGCGCTTCAGCCGACCACCGAGGCGATCAACCCGGTGCTCGCCGCGATCGACCGCATCAAGGAGATCCTCGCCGTCATCGAAGCCAGCGAGGCCGAGCCGGCGGGCGACGACAATGACCTGATCGGTGCCCTGAACGCCGTCGCCGAGGGTCGCGCCGGCGGCGATCCGGCCGCGGCGCCGGACGTGGCCGCCGAGCCGGTAGCCGAATCCCTGGACGCTGCCGAAACCCCGGCGGAAGCCGAAGATGAACCTGAGCCCGAGCCCGCCGTGGCGGCGGCGCCCGCGCATGACGCCCTGCCCCCGGCCAAGCCGGCCGCCGCGCCGCCCGCCGCCGCCGCAGCAGCAGCGAAGCCCGCGAACGATGAGCATGCCGCGCAAGCGCCGGCCGAGAGCGCGGTCGCGAACCAGAGCATCCGGGTCAACGTCGGCGTGCTCGAAAATCTCATGACCATGGTGAGCGAGCTGGTGCTCACCCGCAACCAGCTGCTGCAGATGGTGCGCGGCCTGGAGGAAAGCGAATTCGCGCTTCCGGTGCAGCGCTTGAGCCATATCACCTCCGAG
>JAJYTL010000350.1 GCA_021793055.1 Pseudomonadota bacterium | reverse complement strand
ATGGGAAGGCGCGTCGCGAAGGCCTTCGCGACGCTCGGCATGAAGGTTCCCCGGAACCCGACCGTTGCGAGCCCATTCGTTCTCATTACGACCCAAAGTCTTATGTTGGGCGGCCTCAATCAATCCTCGGCAACCACGGCCGAGCGGCTTCGCGGGCGGGCGTTGCGCCCTCGCAGCGGCCGGCGAAAATAGGGCGCAAAAGGGCGCAAAAACCGCCCGGCGAAAATTGCTCGGTTCATGTGTATCTCTCAAAGAGTCACATGAATTTCCGAGAGGCCAACCTATGAAAATCATCGCCTTCCCCGAACTGCGCGCGTTTGGAATCGGCTTTTCGCGCGTTCATTTGCGGCGTCTGATCGCGAACGGGGATTTCCCGGAACCCGTTCGGCTTTCCCCGAGGCGAATCGGCTGGATCGCGGACGAGATCGAGGCGTTCCTGGCGCGGCACGCGGCGGAACGATCGGGCCCGCCCAGCCGCTCGACCTCCGAGGCCGACGCCGCCTGATTCCCGAACAAGGAAAAGCCCGCCAAGCGTGCTACCGCCGGGCGGGCTGAAAGAAGCATTTGCAATGAGTGATAATTATGTCGCAGCACCATTGGATTTGCAAGGCCCGGTTGCCGCGCCCGCCGAGGCCGCCGCACCCGCCGAGACCGGCCCCGAGCGCCGCCGCACCCGCCGAAAGATGCCGCCCGGGCTTATCGAGGTGGATTTTCCCGCAGCCGATCCGGCGTCGCGCCACGGCATCGGCCCGCAAGATTCCGCGCCCTTCCCCGAGGATTCCGATGCACCGGCGGATTCCTCCGGTTCCGCAATTACAGCGTTTTCGCAAGACCAGGCCGCCGCGAGGTTCGCCGGAAAATACAAAGATGAGATGCGTTTTGTCGCCGCGTGGGGAAAATGGTTCACTTGGACCGGTGAACGGTGGGCCGAGGATGCGACGCTTCTTGCCTTCGACCGCGCCCGGAAAATGTGCAGAGCGATCGCGCACAAGATCAACCGGCCCGGACTCGCGCGCACCATGTCGAGCGCGGCGACGGTCGCGGCTGTGGGACGGCTGGCGCAATCCGATCGGCGGCTAGCTGCGTTGACGAGCCAATGGGATTCCGATCCATGGCTGTTGAACACGCCGGGCGGCATTGTAGACCTGCGGACGGGGCACATTCGCCCGCATGACCCGACCAAATTCATGATCAAGATGGCGGCGATAGCGCCGGGCGGCGAATGCCCACTGTGGCTTGCATTCCTCAAAAAGATCACGGGCGGCGATGCAAGTCTCGCGCACTTTCTTCAGCGTGTCGCAGGATTAGCTCTGACCGGGATCACGCGGGACCACGCCTTGTTTTTCGGCCACGGACCGGGCGCGAACGGCAAATCCGTTCTGCTCAACACGATTTGCGGCTTGATGGGTGATTATGCCGTCGTCGCGGCGATGGAAACCTTCACGGCCAGCCCGGCCGATCGCCATCCTACCGACCTCGCGATGTTGCGCGGCGCGCGCCTGGTCACATCGCAAGAAACGGAGGAAGGCCGACGCTGGGCGGAAAGCCGGATCAAATCGCTGACCGGCGGCGATCCGATCGCGGCGCGGTTTATGAGGCAGGATTTTTTCACTTTTACGCCAAGTTTCAAGCTGTTCATCGCCGGGAACCATAAGCCCGTGTTGCGCGGCGTCGATGAAGCCTTACGCCGACGGTTCAATTTGATTCCTTTCGCCGTCACAATCCCCGTCAGCGAGCGCGACTCAGAATTGCCCGAGAAACTCAAGGCCGAATGGCCGGGCATCCTGCAATGGGCGATCGAAGGCTGCCTAGACTGGCAGACGCGCGGGCTGGCGCCGCCGCCGGCCGTGACGGCGGCAACGGACGACTATTTGGACGCTGAAGATTCGCTGGCCGCGTGGCTTGGGGAGCGGACGCGAAAGGTTGGGTGGGGCGGGGCCGAGACGATGCAGCTTTTCGCCGATTGGAGTGCATGGGCGAAGGAACGCGGGGAAGACCCCCTTTCCGCGAAAAGGTTTGTCCAAGCGCTCGCGAGCAAAGGGCTTTTGGCGATCAAGAACGGCAGCACGCGGCGAAGCGAAATCCCGGGCGTCGCGCTCGCGGACATGGGCCACTCGCACCACGAAACAGCCAATGACTGGGCATGAGCCCGCGCGGGTTTCGAAGGCTTCGAAGGCATCCGAAGGGGTCAGCCTGGTTTATCACAGATGTTTTTTCGGAAAAATATGGGGGGGATAGGGGAGACCCCTTCGGATGCCTTCGAAGCCTTCGAAACCCGCAGAAATCAGCCAATCTCTGCGGGACGGCTGAGACACGGCGCCGCCCCGCCAGACAGAAAGCCGCACATGAGAAACGCGACGCCCGCCGATGACCCGATCGGCCCGGATATCGAGCGCGGCGCGATCCAGGCCGAGGAAACCGCCGCGATGATGCCCGCCGAGGCTCACAGCGCGCGCGTGGGCGGCTTGCTGCGCGCCGCCAGCCCGCTCTTCGCCGGCGTGCCGGGCGCACGGCCCTGCCGATCGTGCGGGCGCGGCGTATGGGTCTCGCCGAGCAGCCCCGGACCGCACGCGCCCGATCTTTGCGCCGCGTGCCGCTGGGCAGGGGACGGCCCATGATCGCCCGCCTCGTGCCCCGTGATCCGCCTGCTCGCCCTGGCCGATGCCGCTCGCCGATGCTCGATCGCAATGTTTGCGGTGCCCGAGTACGCCCCCGTGTTATTCTTGTTGACGCCAGAGTGAGGATCCCTACCAATGGCCGACCCCGACGATCCGACGCCTGACAACAGGGAAATTATCAGCCCGCCGCGCGCCTGGCAGAAAGGCGGCCCGTCCCCCAATCCCGGCGGCAGGCCGCGCCGCGAGCGCGAATGCGCGGCGATTCTTGATCACTGGCTGCCACAGGTTTTGATAACGATGGCACGAAAAGCCATCGAAGAGCGCGATCCTGCGGCGGCGCGGATCATCGTCCAGGCCGGCTTGCCGCCAGCGCGCGCCGCTATCGCGCAGATTGATCTCGGACCCTTGCGGACCATCAAAGATTGTCAGGTCGCCATCGCGCGGATCACCACCGCAGTTGCGACGGGATTTATCACCCCGTCGGACGCGGCGCCGTTCCTGGCGCTAGTTAATGCGGCGACGAAACAAATTGAACTGGGCGAAATAAGCGACCGCATTGCCGCAATCGAGCGAATGATTGCGAGTGTGAAACATCCTGTTGATAGAGGCAGCGATCATGAATAAACCCGATCTCCTTAAGCCTGAAGACGTGATAACCGCGACTGAACAGTATATCGATGCCATTAAGAAGGGCGAAATCGATTTCCCAAGCGTGAATACTTTTCTTGAGGCGCTCGAATATAGTGCTCGACTGGGCCGCATTGTTCTTGAACAGAAGGTTCGTGATTTCAACCGAACGGCCGACTTGCGGAGACGGCGGATAGCGTGACGATCTCGATGCGCTGCTGGTGGCGATCGAGGATGCCGAGGATCGGGCGGCGCTGGCCGAGCATGACCGGCAAGAGGCGGCGCTTGGCCGCGA
>JAJYTL010000349.1 GCA_021793055.1 Pseudomonadota bacterium | reverse complement strand
CGCGGCGGCGAGCGCGCGGCGCTGGTCGCGTTTCGGGACTGTGCCGGCCGGGGGCTCTGGACGGCGCCGGTCGGGGCGATTAGGGTGCCGCCCAAGCTGCTGCGGCAACGACACGGCCGCGGCTCACTTGCGAGTCAATCGCGTTTCAGGATTTTGAGGCGCTCATTTTCGGGCCGCGTGGCGAAATTGGTATACGCAGCAGACTTAAAATCTGCTTCGGGGCAACCCGAGTGCCGGTTCGAGCCCGGCCGCGGCCACCAGAAAATGGCTGATCGGAAGACCGGCGCGCGGCGAGCCGGGATGGCGCCTCCGCTGGCCTGCTCGGCTAAAACGCGTATCTCACGCTCATCATCACCGAATGCACGTGCAGGATGGCATGGTCCGCGGTGACCGTCGTCGTCGTGCCGCCGGAGGTCAGCGCGGTGCCGGTCTGTAGCGTGTTGAGATCAAGATAGCGGTAGCCGAGGTCGAGCGTCATGCGATCGGAGAACGGCAAGGCGATGCCGCCACCGAGGTCCCAGGCGAGCGTGGTTTCGACGTGTCCGCCGAGCGTGCCGTTGAAAGCCGAGCCGCTGAAGTTGCCGATGTCGTTCCGCGCGAAGCCGACGCCGGCGGTGAAATAGGGCTCGAAGGGATGGAACAGGCGGGGCCAAATGCCGCTGAAATCGAGATAGCCGTTGGCCAATCCGACGAGGGAGTTGATATCGGCGGATGCCGTGCTGGTGCCGCCGACGACGGTGGCGCTTTCCTTCAGGGTCGGCATGTCGTCCAGAGTGAAGTCGACGCGGAACGCGCGCGAGAAGCGATAGCCGATGCCGGCGCCGAAGAGGACCGAGGTCCCCGTGCCGCCCTTGATCTCGCGGGCGCAGAGCGAGCAGTTGGCCGCGCCCGGCTCGCGATCGCGGAAGGTGGCTTGGGCGCCGATAGCGCCGCCGAGGTCGCCGCGCCAGTAGAAACCGGAACTCGGTTCGGCGAAGGCGCGCGGGATGGCGGCGACGGAAAGCAACAGCGCCGCGAGCAATATCTTCTTCATAACGTTCCCCTTTACGCTCCCCTTCACGCGCCAAACCTGTTTTCGAACCCGAACCATGCGTGCCGGTCGGCCCGGAGGAGTCCCTCGCGAGGGACTTGGCGGCGGATCGCCACGGCGCGCCGCAACTTTCGCGAGTCTACGGAAACAAGTTTTTGCTTGCCGCGGCGCAAAGGCATTGATTCAAATCAAGCATGAGCGGCCGTGCCGGAGGCCGTGACGCCAATTTTACCGAAGCGGCGAAGAAGGAAGGGAGCCTTGGCTATGAAATATGAGCTCCATTACTGGCCAGGTATTCCGGGACGCGGGGAATTTGTCCGCCTGGCGCTGGAGGAGGGCGGTTGCTCCTATGTCGACGTAGCGCGGGAGCGTGGCACGTCCGAGATGTTCCGCCTGATGGAAGGCGAGGGCACGCCGCATCCTGCCTTCGCGCCGCCGTTTCTCAAGGCGGGCCGGCTCGTCATCGGGCAGACCGCGAATATCCTGATGTACCTTGGGCCGCGGCATGGGCTCGCGCCGGCGGCCGACGCCGGCCGGCTTTGGACGCACCAGCTGCAACTCACGCTCGCGGATTTTCTGGTCGAGATCCACGACACCCATCACCCGATCGGCAGCGGCCTTTACTACGAGGAGCAGAAGAAGGAAGCGAAACGGCGAGCCGCCGATTTTCTCGCCCACCGCCTGCCGAAATATCTCGGTTATTTCGAGGGCCTGCTGGAGCGGAGCGGCGGCGGCTATCTTGGCGGCCGGCGCCTCAGCTACGCCGATCTGTCGCTGTTCCATGTCGTCTCTGGGCTGCGCTATGCCTTCCCTAAGGCGATGGCGCGGCTGGAGCGTCGCCAGCCAGGGATCGTCGCGCTGCACGAGCGGGTCGGCGCGCGCCCGCGCGTCGTCGCCTTCCTCGCCTCGGATCGGCACACGCCGTTCAACCAGCACGGCATCTTCCGCCACTATCCCGAGTTCGACGGCAAATAGAGCTGTCGCGGCGCCGGACGACTGACGGTGCCGCGTTAGCCGCCGCTGGTCTTGGCGGCGGGCGGGCCAGGCTTCTTGGCCTCGGAGAGCGTCGGAAGCCTGAACACCTGGCCCGGATAGATCAGGTTGGGATTGCGGATCTGGCTGCGGTTCGCTTCGTAGATGATGGTGTAGCGGATGCCGTGGCCATAGGTCCGGCGTGCGATCCGCCATAAGCTGTTGCCCGTGTGCACCACCACTTGGCCAAGGGCGAGATGGCCGAAACTGGCGGCAGCGGGCCGCTGGAACGGCACCTCGATGCGGGCCTCGACCTTGCCCATCGGGGTCACCTGATCGATCCGCAGGTCATGCAGCCCGGCCGCAAGCTTCTTGTTCAAGGCAAGCTGCCAATAGCCCTTACCGTCGGCGAGGGCGCGGCCTATCAGCTGATTGTCGAGATAGACCCGGACCTCGGCGCCGGGCGGCGCCTGGCCCGAAAGGGCGAGGTTGCCCTGGTCGTCGTAATCCGCCGCGTTGAGGCTCAGGCCCTTGTTGTGGACCGCCGCCGGATTGGGGCCCTGGAGCACGCGGCTCGGCTGGTTGTTGCCCGGCGACAGCACCGCCAAGGCTTTTTCAGGGCCGCCGCATTTCGGCACCGAGACGACCACCACCTCTTGCGAGGCGATCGGGGCCTGCCCGGGCTCGGTCTCAATCAGGCGGAGCGCGCGCGAGCCGCTCTCCAGGGGCTTGGTTGGAACCAGCACCCAGGAGCCATCGGCATTGGTCGTGGCCGTGCCGAGCACCTGATCGCCGGCCTTGACGGTGACCGTGGCGCCGGGCGCGGCGCGGCCGGCGATGACGGCGTTGCAGTTGCGCGCGACACGCACCACGTCAAAGCTCGGCACGATCGCGGCACGCGTGGGCGCTGAGGATTTTGTGCCGGGCTTGGCTTTGGGCTTGGGCGCGGCGGGCGGTGGCGGGCCGGCGCTGGTCGCGAGCTTCGGCGCCTCGCCGGCGCTCGGCCAGAGCGAGGGCAGCCCGGATATCTTGAAAAGCCCGTACAGGACGGCCGCGGCCACGATGAGCCCGACCAGAAGTGTAACCAGCGTATTGCGGCGCACGGGGCTTCCTGCCTGAAACGTCTCCCCGGAAACTATACGACGGGGGCCGTGACACAACAACCGCCGCTTGTGTGACACGGGGCGGTACCGGGCGCGGGGCCCGGCCGGCGGCCTAGCCCCTGCCGCTGAAAAGCGGCAGCTACCTTTCGGACAAGATCGTGCTCCCGGTCATGGCAACCGCGCGGGCATGGTGCTGGGGCGATCCGACCCCAAATCATGGCGCGCTAGCGTGTCGTCGGCAGCAACGCGTCGACGGCTTGCATCAACTGGCGGTCGTTGACCCGGTCGGCCTCACTGAAGATTTTGCGGATGCGGCCCTTGCCGTCGACGATCTCGAGCGAGTCGTTGTGGATGATGTCGTAGCGCGGCTTGGCCTTGTCGGCGAGCGGATTGCTGAGCACGAGCTGAAGATGGCCAGGCGTGCCGAGCACCAGGGCGTCTTTGCCGCTGTCGTTG
>JAJYTL010000017.1 GCA_021793055.1 Pseudomonadota bacterium | reverse complement strand
CGCGAATGCCGCCCAACGACATGCGCACGAAGTTCCGCCCCGTGGCCCGCGCGATCGACTTGCCGAGCGAGGTCTTGCCGACGCCCGGAGGGCCGACCAGGCAAAGGATCGGGCCGCGCATCTTGCTGGTACGGCTCTGCACCGCAAGATACTCGAGGATGCGCTCCTTGACCTGCTCCAGACCATAATGGTCGTCGTTCAGGATCTTGCTAGCATTGCGGATGTCGCGCTTGATCTTGGAGCGCTTGCTCCACGGGATCGAGAGCATCCAATCGAGATAATTGCGCACCACGGTGGCTTCGGCCGACATCGGCCCCATGGTGCGCAGCTTCTTGACCTCGGCCAGGGCCTTCTCGCGCGCCTCTTTCGAGAACTTGGTATGCTTGATGCGCTCTTCCAGTTCGGCGATCTCGTCGCGGCCGTCTTCGTTCTCGCCGAGCTCCTTCTGGATCGCCTTGAGCTGCTCGTTCAGATAGTACTCACGCTGGGTCTTCTCCATCTGGCGCTTGACGCGCGAGCGGATGCGCTTCTCGACCTGAAGCACGCCGATCTCGTTCTCCATCAGCGAATAGATGCGCTCGAGCCGCTCGGCGACGCTCTCGATCTCTAGGATGTCCTGCTTCTCCGCCACCTTGAGCGCGAGATGCGAGGTCACCGTGTCGGCCAGTTTCGACGGGTCCTCGATCTGGCTCACCGAGACCATGACCTCGGGCGGAATCTTGCGGTTGAGCTTGACGTACTGCTCGAACTGCGAGACCACCGAACGGGCCAGGGCTTCGATCTCGCGCGCGTCGATGTCACGCTCGGCCACGATCTCGGCCCGCGCCTGGAAGAACTCGGTCTTGTCGGTATAGCCGACGATACGCGCGCGCCGCACGCCCTCCACCAGCACCTTGACGGTGCCGTCGGGCAGCCGAAGGAGCTGCAGCACCGAGGCCAATGTGCCGACGGTATGGATGTCGGCCGCCTCGGGGTTGTCCTGGCTGGCGTTCTTCTGAGCGACCAACAGGATCTGCTTGTCGTCCTTGACCACGTCCTCGAGCGCCCGCACCGACTTCTCGCGGCCGACAAAAAGCGGCACGATCATGTGCGGGAAGACCACGATGTCGCGGAGCGGCAGGACGGGATACGTCTGCATGGTCGCGGAATCCGTCATCGGCATGCTGTCAAAATCCTGCTCGTTCGGCGGCCCGTGATCTGCGGCCCGCGACTTCCGGGAAGTTCCGGCAATTCTCGGCTCTCCGGCGCCCTCAAGCGCCGGTCCCGACATCCTGGCGGCGGTCGGCGTAGATCAAGAGCGGCTTCGCTCGGCCTTCCACCACTTCCTTGCTGATAACGACCTCCTCGACGCCCGCCATCGACGGCAGGTCGTACATGGGATCGAGCAGGATATTCTCCATGATCGAGCGTAGGCCGCGGGCGCCGGTCTTGCGCAAGATAGCGCGCTTCGCGATCGCCACCATGGCGTCGTCCGAGAAGGTGAGACGAACGTCCTCCATCTCGAACAGACGCTGATACTGCTTGACCAGCGCGTTCTTCGGACGGACCAGGATGTCGACCAGCGCCTGCTCGTCGAGATCGGTCAGCGTCGCGACCACCGGCAGCCGCCCGACGAACTCCGGGATCAGGCCGAAGCGCAACAGATCCTCGGGCTCGACCTCGGCCAGAATCTCGCCAGTCTGGCGCTCGTCCGGCGCCTGGACATCGGCGCCGAAGCCGATCGACGTGCCCTTGCTGCGGCCGGCGATGATCTTCTCGAGGCCGGCGAAGGCACCGCCGCAGACGAACAGGATATTGGTGGTATCGACCTGGAGGAACTCCTGCTGCGGGTGCTTGCGCCCGCCCTGCGGCGGCACCGAGGCGACCGTCCCCTCCATGATCTTGAGCAGTGCCTGCTGCACCCCCTCGCCCGAAACGTCGCGGGTGATCGAGGGGTTGTCCGACTTGCGGCTGATCTTGTCGACCTCGTCAATATAGACGATGCCGCGCTGCGCCCGCTCGACGTTGTAGTCGGCAGCCTGCAGGAGCTTGAGGATGATATTTTCCACATCCTCGCCGACATAACCCGCCTCGGTGAGCGTCGTGGCGTCGGCCATGGTGAAAGGCACGTCGAGAATGCGCGCCAGCGTCTGCGCCAGAAGCGTCTTGCCACAGCCGGTCGGCCCGATCAAAAGGATGTTCGACTTCGCGAGCTCCACGTCGTTGCTCTTCGCGGTGTGGTGCAGGCGCTTGTAATGATTGTGGACGGCGACCGAGAGAACCTTCTTCGCGTGCGACTGGCCGATCACATAGTCGTCCAGGACGCGGCGGATTTCGCTCGGCGAGGGAACCCCGTCGCGGCTCTTGACCAACGTGCTCTTGTGCTCCTCGCGGATGATGTCCATGCAAAGCTCGACGCATTCATCGCAGATGAACACCGTCGGCCCCGCGATCAACTTGCGGACCTCATGCTGGCTCTTGCCGCAGAAGGAGCAGTAGAGCGTGTTTTTCGAGTCGCTGCCGCTTAACTTCGTCATGGGAACTCCCCGGCTCGATTCCCTGGCAAGATTCTAACCTCGCCCAGAGAGAAGAAACAACCGAAACTCACGCCCGCAAGCCGCCGCCACGCTCGCGGACCGGCACCGCCTGGCTCCTTGATCCGGCGCCGCCTACCGGCCACTTTCGCCCTCCAGGCCCACCGTAGCACCGTTACGCCCAAAAAAGCCTTAACGCCCCTTCGGGAACGCGCACTCAGCCGGCCGCCGGGGGCGTTTCAGGCGGCTTGGGTGCAGCATCCATTGGCGGGCGTTCCTTCACGACCTCGTCGACCAGCCCGAACTCCTTGGCGTCCTCGGCGCTCATGAACCGGTCGCGCTCCATCGCCGCCTCGATCACCGACAGAGGCTGGCCAGTGTGCTTGACATAAATGTTATTGAGCCGAGCCCGCAAAGCAAGGATTTCCCGCGCATGAATCTCGATGTCCGTGGCCTGGCCCTGGGCGCCGCCCGAGGGCTGATGGACCATAACGCGCGCATTCGGCAAGGTATAGCGCATGCCTTTTTCACCCGCCGCGAGCAAAAGCGACCCCATCGACGCCGCCTGGCCGACGCAGAGCGTCGATACCTTGGGCCGGATGTACTGCATGGTGTCGTAGATCGCCATGCCGGAGGTGATCACCCCGCCCGGCGAATTGATATAGAACGCGATGTCCTTGTTCGGGTTCTCCGCCTCGAGGAAGAGGAACTGAGCGACCACCAGGCTCGCCACCCCGTCATCCACCGGCCCCACCAGGAAGACAATGCGCTCTTTCAACAATCGCGAGTAAATATCATACGCTCGCTCGCCACGGTTGGTCTGCTCGACCACCATGGGAACCAGGGTATTCATGTAGAAGTCGCCCATATCTTTCATTGCCGAACCCTCATCGGGGCGCCGCCGGGATTATGGCGCCCTTTTTTGCTTCTTGCCTCTGGCCTGCTCAATCCTTGGACTCTGCTTGCACCGCGTCCTCGCGCTCGGCCTGAGCCGCCGCGACCGCCTCGGCCGCCAGGGCGGCGATCGCCGGCGTCGCCTCAGCCTCCATCGCCTCGAGCGCCTTAACGAGCTCGTCCGGGGAGACCTTGCGCTCCTCGACCTGCGCCATTTCAAGGATGAAGTCGACCGCCTTATCTTCGAGGATCGGTGCCCGCAGACGGGTGGCGGCCTCGGGATTATTGCGGAAATAATCCATCACTTGACGCTCTTGGCCAGGAAACCGGCGTGCTTGCTCCAGCATCGCTCTCGTCAGCTCCTCGCCCTGCACCTCAATGTGGTTCTGCTGACCCACCTCTGCAAGGACCAGGCCAAGACGGACCCGCCGCTCGGCAAGCTGCTTGCACTCTTCCTTTGCCTTTTCGGCCGAGGATTCGCGAGCGGCCAGGGCCTCTTCCGAGCCCGCCTCCTGAACCAGCTGGTCCCAGATCTGCTTGAATTCGATCTCGACCATGCCCTCCGGAACCGGAAAGTCATAGCGCTCGGCGAGGAGGTCGAGAAGGTTTCGCTTCAAGCGGCTGCGCGCCATATCGACGTATTCGCGCCGAAGTTGATCGCGCACCGTGTTGCGCAGCGCGTCCAGGCTATCGAGCCCGAAGCGCTTGGCAAACTCGTCGTCGATCGCGACTTTCACCAACTCGCGCACTTCCTTGACTGCGACCTCGAACTCGGCCTCCTTGCCGGCGAGATCGGCGTTACCGTAGTCGTCGGGAAACCGCACCTTAATGGTGCGCGTCTCGCCCGGCATGACGCCGATGAGCTGTTCCGCGAAGCCGGGAACGAATCCGCCCGGCGCCAGCGCCATCTCGAAATCCTGAGCGCTGCCGCCGTCGAAAGCGACGCCATCGACCTTGCCGACGAAATCGACCAGAAGCGAGTCCTCGACCGTCGCCGCTCGCGGCTCGGCAACCGGCGCGAAAGACTTTTGCTGGTCGGCCATGCGCCGCAGCGCCGCGTCGACGTCCTCGTCGGCCGGTTCCGTGACCAGCCGCTCGAGCTTCAGGCTGGAAAAATCGCCGGCCGCGAACTCGGGCAGCACCTCGATCGCCATGGTGTATTCGAGGTCGGCCCCCTCCTCGAAACGCGTCACCTCGATCCTCGGCTGCAGGGCCGGGCGGAGCTTGCGCTCCTCGAGCGTCTTCTGCGTCGAGTCACGGAGCGCCTCTTCCAGCACCTCGCCCATCATCGACTTGCCGTACTGGCGCTTCAACAGGCTAGTCGGCGCCTTGCCCGGACGGAATCCCGGCACCCGAACGCGGTGGCTCAGCGCCGTGAGCTTGGTGGTCATCAAGCGATCGATATCGCCGTGCTCGACGATAATCCGATATTCGCGTTTCAGCCCTTCCGAGCTGGTCTCGGTCACCTGCATTCTCTGCTCTTCCTCATCTCGCCGAAGGCGGCACCTTCGGCAGTCGTTTATGGCGAACTATATCGTTTCCCGCGCAACCCGCTATCTCGTGAAGCACGATTTTCGCCGGAAAGTGGTGCGGGCGGAGGGACTTGAACCCCCACGACATCGCTGCCACCAGGACCTAAACCTGGCGCGTCTACCAATTCCGCCACGCCCGCCCGATGACGCACCAGCCTGCCGCCGCCCAGGGGCCGCGCCGGGCGGATGTCTATAGCACAGGCGATTCCGCCCGCACAACGGGACCGAGAGAGTGGCCGTGTCGTGGCGAGAGGGCGCGACCGGCGAATAAGGCCCTCACGGCGTCAGCAGCCGGAGCACTTGGGGATGGGCGGTGACCCGGCCCTCGCCGCGGTAGGCCTCGTGGTTGCTCTCGATCCGATCGGACCGATAGCGGTAATTGACCATGATTCCCGCCGATTGACGGAGGCCGTTCGGCGAGGTGTCGCCGAGCCAGTTCAGGCGCTCGACCTGGGCGCCGTTGCTGAGGTGGAAGTGGGCGACCCGGTCGAGCGCCCGCGCACCGCGCTTTTCCTCGATGAGATAATGGGCGCAAAGCCGCATCAGCGGCGCCCTCAGGGCCGCCGCCACCGCCGCATCCTCGGGCCAATCGCGCCGCTCCAAGAGCTTGAGCAGCGCCGCCGGGCCGTCGCCGTGATCGCCGCTCGCGGCGCCGAGCGCTTGCGCCTCTTCCGCCGTCAGCAGCATGGCGCCATTGGGACCTTGCAATTCCTTGGCGAGCCAGGCCCGGAAGCCCGGAATGGGCGAAAGGGTCGCGAAGTACTTCAGGTTCGGCAGGTCGGCAGCCAAGGTCGCCACCACCCGCTTGATCAGGAAGTTGCCGAAACTGACCCCGGCCAGGCCCTTCTGGCAGTTGGAGATCGAATAGAAGATCGCGGTGTCGGCGGTGGTCACGTCCTGCACCGGCGCGTTTTCGTCAAGCAGCGCCTGCACCGAGCCGGCCATGCCGTCGACCAGCGCAACCTCGACAAAGATCAAGGGCTCGGTCGGCATCCGCTCGTGGAAGAAGGCGAAGCAACGGCGATCCGATTCCAGCCGATTCTTGAGGTCGCGCCAGGACTGGATCTCGTGCACCGCCTCATAGTCGACAAGCTTTTCGAGAAGGAGCGCCGGCGAGTCCCAGGTGATGCGCTTGAGGTCGAGAAAGCCGATGTCGAACCAGCTCGCGAAGAGCTCACGCATCTCCGCCGCCAGGGCGGAAAGCTCGGGCTCGGTATTGTCGAGACGCAGGAGGTCGGCCCTGAGATCGACCAGAAACTTCACCCCCTGCGGCAGATCGGTGAACTGGCTGAGAAGCTTGATCCGCCGCGGCACGAGCACGGTGCGAAGTCGGGATTCCGCCGCCGCCTTCTCTTTCTCGGATGCAGCCTTGTCCCAGAGGGCCATTTCCGTCGTCAGCCGCGCGCGGTCAACGCCGTGGTGAAGCGCAAGAAGGCGCAAGAAACGGAGCCGGCCTTCGGCGTTGAGGCCGAGATAGAGACGGCCGAATTCCGCCGCCTGGGCGCGCGCCACGACCTCGCCGCCGCGGCCTTCGTACCAGGCGGCGATCTGCCCTTCGAGCCGCGACATGTCGTCTTCGGAAAGGTCCGGGTGATAAGTGCCGCCCCAGGCGGTGCGGGCCGATTTCGCGACGTCGCGAAACGCGCGGCCGATCCGTTCCCACGTGCGGTCCCAGAAGCGGAATTGCGGTGCCTCGTTCATCGCCCGAGTGTCCTCGAACGGCGCCTTTTTCGCAAGAGGCGACAAGGATTAAGGCGATTTCCCCCGCGGCCGGATCACGTCCGATCGAGGGTCACCCCGGGGCCTGCCCGTTCTTTGAGCCAACGCAGAACCTGGGGCAGGGTTTCGCTCAAATCTTCGGCAATCAGGCCGGGGCCGAAGGCCCGCGCCGCCTCGCCGTGGAGCCAGGTCGCCGCCGCCGCCGCCTCGAAGGGGGGCATGCCCTGGGCGAGAAGACCGAGCACGAAGCCGCCAAGCACGTCGCCGGCGCCGGCCGTCGCGAGCTCGGGCGGCGCATTGTCGTTGATCGCGGCGCGCCCGTCGGGCGCAGCGATCACCGTATCCGGCCCCTTGAGCAGCACCACCGCGCCGACCTGCCGCGCCGCCGACCGGGCGCGGCTAAGTTTGTCGCCCGCTGCGTCAAAAAGTCGCGCGAACTCGCCCTCGTGCGGGGTTAGCACCAGCTCGCCCTTGGCGGCGCCAAAAAGCGCGTCGCGGCAATCGGCGAAACTGGTCAGCGCATCGGCATCGAGCACCACCGGCCGCGCAGTCTCGAGCGCGGCCAGCACGTTGGCCCGGGTCGCGGCGCCGACGCCATTGCCCGGGCCGAGCAGAACCGCGTTGCGCCGTTTGTCCCGCAACAGAGCCCGCAGCCCATCCGCGCCCTCGAAGCTCAAGGTCATCACCGCCGTTAGTTGTGCCGCGAGGACCAAAAGCGCCGAGCGAGGCCCCGCGACACTGACGAGCCCGGTGCCGACGCGAAGCGCCGCCCGCGCCGCGAGCCGCGCCGCCCCGGTGGTGCCGGCGCCGCCGGAGATCACCAGGGCATGGCCGCGATGATATTTATGGCCGTCAAGGCGCGGCCAGGGATAGGCCGACTGCCAAAGCGCGGGGCCGTTGGCGCACAGGTTCGGCCGGAGCGCCGCCAACACCGCGTCGGGGATACCGATGTCACGCGTCACCACCTCGCCTGCGAGCGCACGGCCAGGAAACAGCAGATGGCCGGGCTTGCGGCGAAAGAAGGTCACGGTCAGCGCCGCCTGGACCGCCGGGCCCGAAACCGCGCCGCTGTCGCCGGCGATGCCGCTCGGGATATCGACCGCAACGATCGGAATCCGGCTCGCGTTGGTGGCTTCGACCGTCTCGGCCGCGGTCCCCGACAAGGGCCGCGCCAGACCGGCGCCGAACAGCGCGTCGACAATCAGCCCGGCGCCGGCCAAGACTTCCGGACCGAGCGGCGAGACGTCGCCGTTCCAGCGCGCGGCCATGGCCGCCGCGTCGCCCTTGAGCGCCGCAAGCGGCCCAAGCAGCGCAACCTTGACCGGATAGCCCGCGGCTTGCAGGTGGCGCGCGACGACGAAGCCGTCGCCGCCGTTGTTGCCGGGACCGCAGAGAACCGCGACCGGCGCCGGCGGAAACCGGCGGCGGATCTCTTCCGCCACCGCGCGGCCGGCGGCCTCCATCAAGTCGAGGCTCGGAACGCCCCTTTCCGCCGCGAGCCGATCCGCCGCGTAACATTCGCCGACCGTAAGAAGCGCTGATTCGACCGCCACCGGGCCCTCATCCGATCCGAGCCATGCATCATTCTCGCCTCAGGCGCGCGCGGCGGCAACTTCCATCCACCGCCTCGGGTGTTATGATCCCCCGACCTCAAGACAATCCTCTCTAGACAAGGCCCGTCGCGTGATCTGGAATTCGCATGCCTGAGACCCGAGCCGATTTTCTCATCGTCGGCAGCGGCATCGCCGGTGCCTCGGCCGCCTATGAGCTCGCAGCCGAGGCCCGAGTGGTGGTGATCGAGCGCGAAAGCCAGCCCGGCTATCATTCGACCGGACGCTCGGCCGCGATCTATTCCGAAACCTACGGCAACGCGACGATCCGGGCGCTGACCACCGGCAGCCGGGATTTCCTGCTGCATCCGCCCGCAGGCTTCAGCGACCAGCCGCTGTTGAAGCCGCGCGGCACCTTGATCATCGGCCGCGCCGACCAGCGCGAGAAGCTCATGCGGGTGTTCGACGAGTGCCGCAAGCTAGTGCCGTCGATCCAGCTTCTCGACCAACGGGAAATTCTTGCGCGCGTGCCGGTGATCCGCCCCGATCAGGCCGCACTCGGCATGCTCGAACCGGATGCCATGGACATCGACGTCCATGCCGTGCATCAGGGCTTCCTGCGCGGGCTGCGCCGGCGCGGAGGCGCTGTCATCACTGCCGCCGAAGGCTTGCGGGCGGCGCGCCGGGGCGATCTCTGGCAGGTGGAGACGCCGGCAGGCAGCTTCGCGGCGCCGGTTCTGGTCGATGCCGCCGGCGCCTGGGCCGAGACCTTCGCCACCCTGTGCGGTGCGGCGCCCGTCGGCTTGGGGCCGAAGCGGCGGACGGTGATCATCTTCGTGCCGCCGCCCGGTCTTGCCATCGCCGATTGGCCGCAGGTGATCGATGCCGAGGAGACGTTCTATTTCAAGCCGGAGGTCGGACGCATCCTGGCGACGCCCGCCGACGAGACGCCGATCGCGCCCTGCGACGTGCAGCCCGAGGACATCGACGTCGCGATCTGCATCGATCGCATCGAGGGGGCGACGACGCTGTCGGTGCCGCGGGTCGAGCGGAAATGGGCGGGTCTGCGCTCTTTCGTCGCCGATCGCACGCCGGTCGTCGGCTTCGATCCCGCGCTCGCAGGCTTCTTCTGGCTCGCCGGCCAAGGCGGCTACGGCATCCAGACCTCGTCCGCCATGGGCCGCACGGCGGCGGCGCTGGCCCGCGGGCGCGACATCCCCGCCGACCTCGCCGATCTCGGCGTCACGGCCGCGGCGCTCTCCCCCGCCCGCTTCAAACCGGCCAGCGGCGGTGCCGAGGCTGTTAGAGGCTGACGGTCAGACCGCCGTCGACCACGAGCGTGTGGCCGGTAACGTAGCTCGCGCCCTCGGAGGCGAGAAACACCACCGCCGGCCCGAGTTCCTCGAGCCGGCCCCAGCGCCCGACCGGGGTGCGCGTCGCGATCCAGCTCGAAAACGCCCCGTCCTTTTGCAGTGCGCGATTGAGATCGGTCGGGAAATAGCCCGGCGCGATGGCGTTCACGGTGACCCCCTTCGGCCCAAGCTCGACCGCGAGCGCCCGGGTCAGCCCCTGCACCGCCTGTTTCGAGGCGGCATAGGCCGGCGTCGACGGCCGGGCGACGATGCCGATGATCGAGGCGATATTGATGATGCGGCCGAAGCCTTGCGCCGCCATCGGCCGCGCCGCCTCGCGCGCAAGCACGAACAGTGCCGTCAGGTTGATGTCGACGACCTTGGTAAAGTCCTCGGTGGTAAAGCGGTCGAGCGGCGCCGACCAGGCACGGCCGGCGTTGTTGACCAGGATGTCGAGCCGACCGTGACGGGCGACGATATCGGCGACCGCCGCCTTCACCGCCGCCTCGTCGGTGACGTCGAAGGGCAGCGCGACGGCTTTGCCGCCGCCGGCCATGATCTCCGCCGCGCTCGCCTCGGCGCGATCGGCCGCGCGGCCGTTCACGATCACCTCGGCGCCGGCTTTAGCCAGCGCTTTCGCCATCGCCAAACCGACGCCGCGCGAGCCGCCAGTCACCAACGCCACCTTGCCTTGAAGAGAGAACATCGCCATCCCCCGTTGATTCGGCCTGTTCGACCGCCGTCCGTGCCAATCCCAAGCGATATGGACGCAGCCGGCAGCGGCGACTATCCGGCATTGCGGCCAGGCGGTAAACCCCGCGGCCCGGTCCGGCCCGGCCCGAGAGCGCGGGAATGGCTTTCTCCCCCCGCGGTCTCGGCCTAAAATGGCGACCGCTTTTCCGGAGGAGGCGATGAAGCAACCGGCAGCGAAACCGGCGAAGCTCGACCCCGCGCAGGCGGGCGCGACGGGCCGCGCGGAGCCCGTCGTGCAAAGCCCGGCGCTGCGCTGGCGTGCCGAGGCACGCTACGCCGTCGTCGACCCGGTGGCGGAAGAAGCGCCGGTCGCCATGGTCTATAACGGCATCTCCCACGCCGTGATGATGGCGACACCCGCGGATATTGAGGATTTCGCCTTGGGCTTCAGCCTGAGCGAAGGAATTCTGAACAAGCCCGGCGAGCTTTACGACATCGAGGTCCGGGAAACGCCGGCCGGGCTGATGGTCGAGATGGAAATCGCCACGGCCCGTTTCGCCCGCCTCCGCGAGCGGCGGCGGAGTTTGGCGGGACGCACCGGTTGCGGGCTCTGCGGCATCGACAGCCTGGACGAGGCGGTGCGGCCGGCTGCTCCGGTTCGCTCCGACTTCCGTCTGCCCCTGGCGGCACTCCGCCGCGCCCTTGCCGAACTTCCCGAGCGGCAGACGCTGAACCGGAATACCGGCTCGCTGCACGCCGCGGCCTGGGCCGACGCGACCGGCGCGATCGTGGCCGCGCGCGAAGACATCGGCCGCCACAACGCGCTCGACAAACTGATCGGCAATCTGGCAAAAGCGCAGGCCGATACGGCGCAAGGCTTCGCCCTGCTTTCGAGCCGGCTCAGCTACGAATTGGTGCAGAAGGCCGCCGCGGCCGGCATCCCGCTCGTGGTCGCGATCTCGGCTCCGACCGCCTTGGCGCTCAGCATGGCGGAAGCTTCCGGGATTACCGCCGTCGGGCATGCCCGCGCTGACAGTCTGATGGTCTATACCCATCCCGAACGCCTGATCTAACGCCGCGCCGCTTCGGCGTCGGCCCCGCCGCGCGGCGGGGCCGCAAGCGCATCGAGCGCTAGCCGCAACGGATCGAAATGTGCGAAAGATGGACTTCGCCCCCGATCTACGGACCGTCACGACAGTGAGGACAAGATGAAAGCGAAAGCAAGCAAGCCGGCCAAGACCGCATCGCGCGCCAAGCCGGCACCGCGCAAGGCGGTCATTCGGGAAGTCGCCGAGGCGATGTGGGAGGAGCCGCCAGCCCATCTCGGCGGCGCTTTTTCGAAGATGCTGGTCCGCCCCGAGACCGCCGGTTCCCGTTTGATGGATTACCGGATCTCGGTCTATCAGCCGCGCGCCTATGTGGCGCCCCATGCCCATGCGATCCAGGAGCAGGTCTATCATGTGCTCGATGGCGAGGGCCTGATGGAAATCGACGGCAAGCGGCAGGTGGTGCGCAAGGACAGCGTGATCTTCATTCCGCCCGGCGTCGAGCACGCGATCTACAACACCGGCGTCACCGACCTCCGCTTCATCGTGGTGACGACGCCGCCCGAGGACGAGGAAATCGACTAACCTGTCCGTCGACGGGGGCGCGGCGCGATCGCCACGCCCAGCGCACAATGACTTGGCGCATGATCTTGTGCCAAGAGTGAGCTCACTTTCCGAGGTCGTGCTCTAGTGGTGAAGCGGCGCCTCCACCGCCCGCTCCGGCGACGGCAGATCGCGTCGCACCATCTCGTCCAGCCGGCTGACCCGTCGATAGAGGCGAAGGCTTTCGTCCCAAAGCGTCACCAGACCGCCCGGCAGCTGTGCTGGATCGCGGCCCCATGACTCGCTGCAAAAATCGAGGCCGCAGAGTTCCGGCGAATCGGCAATCGCCGTTTCGATACCGACTTCGCCGGCATGAACGGCGCGCTGGTAGAGCAGCCACACCATCATATAGGCGATGCGGCTGACGATACGGGACGATTCGAGATTGAAGGTCACGCGCGTCGCCGGATCGAGCTGCTTTTGCGCCAAAGCGCCGGCGCCCACGAGATAATCGCGGGTGCGGACCGCAAGCGATATCGCCTCGTCGTAGGTGCCCGAGAAGAAGCGCGTCCCGACCAGACCGCCCGATGGCTCCTGCGATGCACTCAAGACCTCGTTCTCCGACTCGCCCGACCAGCGTCGATTGTCACGCCTCCGTGGCCTTCCCGCAAGGGTGGGAAAATTGCCTAAGCGTCTGAGCGGGAAGCACGGTTAACGAAGGCGCTCGACCGCGCGGCGGGCCGTCGAAACCGACGATGGTTCGATCTAAGCGACCTCGAAGACGGCGTCGACCTCGACCGCGACGCCGCGCGGCAGCGCGTTGGTGCCAACCGCGGCGCGCGCGTGCTTGCCCGCCTCGCCAAAGGCCTCGACCATGAGGTTGGAGGCGCCGTTGACGACCTCGGGCTGCTCGGTGAAATCCGCGCTTGAACGGACGAAGCCGCCGAGACGAACGCAGCGTTTGACGCGGTCGAGATCGCCATCAAGGGCGGCCTTGACCTGGGCCAGGATGTTGATCGCGCAAAGCCGCGCCGCCGCCTGCCCCTGTTCGAGAGAAATATCCTTGCCGACGACGCCGACATAAGGCAGCCGCCCGCCTTCCACCGGCACCTGGCCGGAGATGAAGAGCAACACGCCGCTGCGGACGAAGGGCACGTAATTCGCCGCCGGCGCCGGCGCCGCCGGCAGATCGATGCCTTTTGCCTTGAGACGCGCCTCGACCGTTCCCGCCATGGTCCTCTCCCTTCGCCGGTTGCCGAATTCCAGCATAGCAAATCCGCGTCGAACCCCGCCACAAGGCGCGGTCCTTGGGGTCCGCGGCAGCTGGCTTCGCGATCGCGCCGGCGAACCGGCCGCGTCAGCGGACCGGTGCCCAGAGCACGTCCTCGATCCGCTCCGCGCCGGACGCCAGCATCACGAGACGATCGAAGCCAAGCGCGATGCCGGCCGAGGCCGGCATGCCGTGGCGGAGCGCGGCGAGAAAATCCTCATCGGCCGGATAGGCGAAGCCGTAGCGCGCGCGCTTCTCGGCCGCGAAGTCCCGGAAGCGGCGCGCCTGTTCGTCGGCATCGCAAAGCTCGCCGAAGGCATTGGCGAGCTCGAGGCCGGCGACGTAAAGCTCAAATCGCTCGACCAGCCGGCCATCCTCGGGCTTAGGCCGCGCCAGCGCCCCCAAGGGCAGGGGATAATCGCAAAGCGCCGTCGGATGGGGAAAGCCAAGATGGGGCTCGATCTTCTCCAAGACGACGCGAAAAAAGAGATCGTCCCAGCTATCGCCGGCATCGCTGCGAAGACCGACCGCGGTCAGCGCGCGGCGCAGCGCTTCCGCATCGGCTTGGCCAGCGGGCGACAAGCTCGCCATGAGGTCGATCCCGGCATAGCGCTCGAAGGCCTCGGCTACGGTGAGGACGGCCATTTTCGCGGGATCGGCCGTCTGCCCTCGCCAGCGGAGGAGCCCGTCCCGCCCGGCGGCGCGGCCCGCCAGGGCCAGAAGATCGGTGCATTCCGCGATCAGGTCGCGGTAATCGGCGCCCGGGCGATACCATTCCAGCATGGTGAATTCCGGGGCGTGGGTGGCCGCGGCCTCGCCATTCCTAAACACCTGCGCGAACTGAAAAATCGGACCCGACCCCGCGACCAGGAGCTTTTTCATCGCGAGTTCGGGCGAGGTATGGAGATAGCGCGCGACCGGTTCGCCGGCCGGCAGCCGCCATTCGGTGGCGAAGGCGAAAAGATGGGGTTCGGGCCCGGGCGAGACTTGGAGCGCCGGGGTTTCCACCTCCGTATAACCTCGGTTCGCGAAAAAGCCCCGGATTTCTGCCTGCAAACGGCCGCGAATCTCAAGAAAGGGCCGGCGGCGGGTAAAGGACGCGGGATGCCACCAGGGCGGGGAAGCGGGCATGGAAAACCTTGGTCGGAGACTGATGCCGGCGTTGTTCAAAGCCGGTCCGCCTGCTAATTTACCGCTCCTTTCGCATTCACCATAAGGCAAAGCTTCGGCGATGAAAGTCAATGGCAGTGCCCTTCGTGCCGGCAATGTGATCGAGCACCTCAACCGGCTCTGGATCGTGGTCAAGGCGCAGAACGTGACCCCCGGCAAGGGTGGCGCCTTCATGCAAGCGGAGCTCCGCGACATCCGCTCCAACACCAAGCGGGACGAGCGCTTCCGCTCGACCGAGCAGGTCGAGCGCGTGAGCCTGGACGATCGCGAATACCAGTTCCTCTATCGCGAGGGCGAACAATACGCCTTCATGGACGTGGAGAACTACGAGCAGCTCTCGGTCCCCGGCGAGGTCATCGGCGAGCAGGCGGTGTTTCTCCAGGAAGGGATGAAGTGCAACATCCGCACCTTCGATGGGACGCCGCTCGTGGTGGAGATGCCGGCGACCGTGGTCATGGAGGTGACCGAGACCGAACCCGCGGTGCGCTCGCAGACCGCCGCCGCGTCCTATAAGCCGGCAACGCTCGAAAACGGCGTCCGCATCATGGTGCCGCCGCACATCGCGACCGGAACCAAGATCGTCATCAATATCGCCGACGGCGCCTATCTCGAACGCTTCAAGGGCTGACGGCGCGGCGAGACCGTCGAACGAGGGAGCGCATCTTGGCCGTCGATATCCCCTTCCGCCGCGATCTCGACTTCAACTACGGCGAGGCCCGCGATCTCAGCCCGCTGGTGCGCCGGGTGATCGCCGAGAACCCGAGCCTGTTCACCTTCCGCGGCACGGGGACCTATATCGTCGGCCGCGGCGAGGTCGCGATCATCGACCCTGGCCCGGATCTCGCGGGCCATGTCGCGGCCCTCCTCGACGCGGTCAAGGGCGAGACCGTGAGCCATATCCTGATTACCCACACCCATCGCGACCATTCTCCGGCGGCGGCGGCGATCAAGCAGGCGACGGGGGCCAAGACCTACGGCTTCGCGCCACACCCGCGGCGCGAAGCCGGCGCCGAGATCGAGGAAGGCGGCGACTACGATTTCGCGCCCGACGTGCTGGTGCCGCACGGCGCGGTGATCGAGGGCCGAGGCTGGACCTTCGAGGCGCTGCACACGCCGGGGCATCTCTCGAATCATCTCTGCTTTGCCCTGCGCGAGGAAAACGCGCTGTTTTCCGGCGACCACGTGATGGGCTGGTCGACCTCGATCGTGTCGCCGCCGGAAGGCGACATGCGCGCCTATTTCGTGTCGCTTCGTCTGGTGCTCGCACGTGAGGAGCAACTTTTCTATCCGACCCACGGCGCGCCGGTAACGGAACCGAGAGTGCTGGTCGCGGCGCTGCTCGCGCACCGCGAAGAACGCGAGCAGCAGATCATCGAAACCTTGAAGGCCGGCGCCAAGACAATCCCCGAGATGGTCGCGATCATCTACCGCGACGTCGACCGGCGCCTACACGGCGCCGCCGGGCGCTCCGTCCTCGCCCATCTGCTGCATCTCGTGGAAACCGGCCGCGCGCAGGCGGAAGGCGAAACGCCGGAAGGCGCCCGCTACCGCCTGCCCTAGGACATCGGGCCGGGCGCGACCGCGGCCCTATTCCGCCGCGTCGGATGCCGTCGGCAGCCGGTAATCCTTGAAATCCTGGCGCAGCTTGGTCTTGAGCAGCTTGCCGGTTGCCGTGTGCGGCAACTCGTCGACGAACACCACATCGTCGGGAAGCCACCATTTAGCGACCCGACTCTCAAGATACTTCAAGACATCGTCGCGGCTGACCTCGGCGCCCTTCTTCTTCACCACCACGAGGAGCGGCCGCTCCTGCCACTTCGGATGGGTGACGCCGATCACCGCCGCCTCCTGCACGCCGGGATGGCCGAGCGCCTCGTTCTCGAGATCGATCGAACTGATCCACTCGCCGCCCGACTTGATCACGTCCTTCGAGCGATCGGTAATCTGCATGAAGCCATCGCCATCGAGGGTCGCGATATCGCCGGTGTCGAACCAGTTGTCGGCGTCGACGATCTGGCCGCCCTCGCCCTTGAAGTAGCTCCGGGTGATGCAGGGACCGCGCACCATGAGATGGCCGAAGGCCTTGCCGTCGCGCGGCAGCTCCTTGCCGTCGTCGTCGACGATCTTGAGGCCGACGCCATAGACCGCCCGCCCTTGCCGCGCCTGAATGTCGATCTGCTGCTCGATGTCGAGATCCATCTGCTTGCGCAGCAGATGGCCGGCGGTGCCGATTGGGCTCATCTCCGTCATGCCCCAGGCATGGATGACGCGGGCGCCGAAGTCGTCATGGAAGCGCTTGATCATGGCGCGCGGCGCCGCCGAGCCGCCGATCACCACGCGTCCGAGATCGGGCAATTTCAAGCCCGGATTCTGGTCGGCATACTGGAACAGCATCAGCCACACCGTCGGCACGCCCATGCTGAGCGTCACTTTCTCGTTTTGCAGAAGCTCGCAGATGTTCTTGCCGTCCATCGCCTGGCCGGGGAAGACCAGCTTGGCGCCGCACATCGCGGCGGCATAGGGCATACCCCAGGCATTGGCGTGAAACAGCGGCACGACGACGAGGACGCTGTCATGGCTCGTCACGCCGATGGTGTCGCCCATGCAGACCATGAAGGAATGGATCACCGTCGAGCGATGGGAATAGAGCACGCCCTTTGGATTTCCGGTGGTGCCCGAGGTGTAGCAGAGCGAGGAAGCCGTGTTCTCGTCGAAGGTCGGCCAAGCGAAGACGTCGGACTCGGCGCCGATCAGCGTCTCGTAGCAATGGACGTTGGGCAGCGTGGTCTTCGGCATGTGCTCGGCATCGGTCATGATGACGAAGCCTTGAACCGTCTTCAGCTTGTCGGCGCAGCGCTCCAGGAGCGGCACGAAGGTGAGATCGACGAAGACCAGTTTGTCCTCGGCGTGATTGATGATGTATTCGATCTGATCGGGGAACAGCCGCGGATTGACCGTGTGCAGCACGAAGCCGCTGCCCGAAACCCCGTAATAGATCTCGAAATGGCGGTGGGTGTTCCAGGCCAGCGTCCCGACCCGGTCGCCGAATTCGACGCCCAAGCGCTTCAGCGCATTGGCGAGCTGCTTGGCGCGCCGGCCGACCTCGGCGTAGGTACTGCGGTGGATCGGCCCCTCGACGGTCCGGGTGATGATCTCGGTATCGCCGTGATAGGTCGCCGCATAGTCGATCAGCGACGAGATCAGGAGCGGCGTTTCCTGCATAAGTCCGCGCATTGTCTCTCTCCCAGGGCCGGAACGCTTAATTATGGCCGCCAGAATAGAAGGAAGGTCCGCGAGGGTAAAGGTTTCCGTCGCTCGTCGGATCGTTCCGAGCCACAAAATGGGCGTCAAAATCAGACGCGCCGCCGCCCGCGAGGTCCTGGCGGCGGCGCGCGTCCGCGGCGGCACCAGCCTCCTCAACCGATGCGTGTTTCAGGCCAAGACGGCGAGGATTTCCGCCGCCGCCCGTTCGCCGCTGAGCCAGGCGCCGGCGAGCGTTCCCGTCATGCCGTCGTGGCAGGCTTCGCCAGCGAACAGCAAGCGGCCATCGCCCAGCGGCCGGGCGAGCGCGGCGCGGGCGTCGGCCGACCCGGGCCGGGCATAGGAATAGGCCCCGCGGACCCACGGGTCGGCGTCCCACCGGGTCACCAGGCGGGCGCCGCCGGCGAAGAGCCGATCGACCCGGCCGCCGAACAGGGCGCGGAGCTGGTCGAGGGCGAAGGCCTCCACCGCCTTGTCGCCTTCGGCCGCCAGCCCCCAGGCGGCGCTGCCGCCGACCCAGCCCTGCACGTAGTCGCGGCCGTACGGCCAGCATTGAAAGGCCATGGCGGGCGCGCCGCTACGCTCGACCCGTCGGACCAGCGAACAGTGATCCGGCAGATCGAGGCGATCGGGCGCGGTCGCGCGCAGCACCACCTTGATCGCGAGGCCCATCGGCAGCCCGGCGATGGCCGCGCCGACGTCGTCGGGCAAGGCGGGATCGAAAGCGAGAGCGCCGGCGGCGAGGACCCCGGTCGAAACCGTGACGACCACGGCCTCAGCCTTGATCGCGCCAACCGGCGTCGTCACCTTGACGCGGCCGCCCTTGCCATTCCAGTCGATCCTTGTCGCCGGCGTATGACGCCGGATGTCGAGCCCGGCTCCGAGCCGCCGGGCAACAAAAGCGCCGATCCCGCCCTCGATCATCAGGTCGCTGCCCGAAAGCACATTCCGCCGCCAGTCGCGCAGGCTCAGAAGGCGGGCGTCGACGGCGCAGACGACCGCGCTTTCCCACGTCTCGGCGGTGACGGCCCAGGGATATTCCGGCAGCCGTTTCGCCACTTCGGTCAGCGGCAGATCGCTCGCGCCGGCCGCCAGCGTCTCGGCTACGGCTGCGAAGCGGCGCCGGGCGGCGTCCCATTCCGCCGCCTCCGCCGCGCTAGCGCGACGTCCGCCGATAAAGAGCTGCCGGCTGCGCAGATCGTCGGCGCGAATGAGACGCGCGCCTTCCGCCTCGGCGATGGCGACAAGCGGATTGCGCTCCGCCGTGTGCAGCCAGATGGCGCCGAGATCGAACCAGAGGCCGCCGGTCGCCTCGGGATAAGCGGTGCGGGCACGACCGCCGATCTCAGTCGCCGCCTCCAGCACCACGACCCGCCGGCCGGCCGCGCGCAAGGCCCGCGCCGCGCCGAGGCCGGCAAGCCCGGCGCCGATCACCACCACGTCGCAATCGCTCATATCATCCTCGATGCCGCGAAGACCCGGCCCGCGGCCGGCCCGCGCGATCAAACCGGCCGGTCGCCCGCGAGGGTGATGCGATGCATCGCCCGCCGGTAGCCGTGATAATCGTTGACCGGGTTGTGCAGGGTGCAGCGGTTGTCCCAAAAGGCGATCGACCCCGGGCGCCAGCGAAAGCGGCAGGTGAATTCCGGCCGCGTCTGATGCTGGAAGAGATAGGCGAGAAGCGGCGCGCTTTCGGCCTCCGTCATGTCGCGGAAGCGCAGCGTGTGGGCGACGTTGATGTAAAGCGCCTTGCGGCCGGTCTCAGGATGGCTGCGCACCACCGGATGCTCGGCGACATATTCGGCGCGGGCATCGGTGCGTCCGTCGTCGCGCACGCGGTCCTCGCGGGTGCGGCTCACGTCCGCCTTGGCGGAGGTATTGACTGCCATCAGCGGGTCGAGCAGACGGCGGAGACCGTCGGAAAGCGTCTCGTAGGCAAGATACATATTAGCAAACAGCGTATCGCCGCCCTGCGGCGGCACCTCGCGCGCCACCAGCATGGTGCCCATCGGCGGGGTTTTGAGATAGGCGGTATCGGAATGCCAGATGCCGCCAAAGTTCACCGTCTCGTTCTCGCGCTTGACCACCGGCACGATCTCGGGGAAGTCGTCGAGGCCCTTGACTAAGGGATATTCGTTCGGCCGGCCGAATCCCCTGGCGAAAGCGAGGAATTCCGCCGGGGTCAGGGGCTGGTCATGGAAGAAGACGACGCCGTGATCGAGCCAGGCGCGCCGAATCTGGCCGAGGATTTCGGGCGTCTGCGGCCGGCGAAGGTCGACGCCCGAGATTTCCGCCCCGAGCGCGCCGGCGATCCGCCCCACCTCGATCCTTTCGCGCACGATGCCGATGCCCCCCGAACCTGCGCGCCGCCCGGCGGGCGCGCCCGGCGATTTTCTTCAACGCAGGGCCAGGGCGTCAAGCGGCAGTGGCGCGGCGCTGGCCGCGGCGGTGGCGCCAATCCTGCCAGCAGTAGTACATCAGCGGAATGACGAAGAGCGTCAGCGTGGTCGAGGCGAAGGCGCCAAAGATCAGCGAGATCGCGAGCCCGCCAAAGACCGGGTCCGAGATCATCACCGCCGAGCCGAGAATGATGGCGAGTGCGGTCAGCAGGATCGGCCGCAGGCGCACGGCACCCGCCTCCATCACCGCGTCTTCGAGCGACAAGCCCTCGGCGCGGCGCACGATGATGAAATCGATCAGCAGCAGTGAATTCCGTACCACGATTCCGGCGAGCGCGATGACCCCGATCATCGACGTCGCGGTAAAGGGCTGGTGCATCGCCCAATGGCCGGGAAAGACGCCGACGAGGGTCAGCGGAATGGCCCCCATCACCACCACCGGCATGAAGAAGGAGCGGTAGTAGCCGACGAGGAGAAGATAGATCAGGAGCAGCGCCACGATGAAGGCGGCGCCGAGATCGCGAAACACGTCGAGGGTGAGGCGCATCTCGCCGAGCCAGAACAGGCTGTAATGACCGACGTCGTCCGGCTGCGCCGGCACGAAGCCGAGATTACCGACCCGCAAATGCTGGCCATCGGCGAGCGGCAGGCCGGAGAGCGCCTTGGTCAAGGTGACGACGCCATAGACCGGGCTCGAATGCAGCATATGGCCGGTGATATAGGCCACCGGATGCTGGTCGCGGGTATAGATCGGCCGGTCCGCCGCGACGCGCTCGACGCGGGCGATCGAGCCGAGCGCCACGAGCCGACCCTGCCGGTTCGGTAGATAGATGCCATCCAGTGCGCTCTCCCCGGTCCGCGTCGGCCGCGGCAGCCGGAGAATGATCGGTTCCGGCTCGCGCGCGTCCGGCACGTGCACGGTGCCCACCCGCTCGCCGGCGAAATAGGCATGTAGCGCCGCGGCCACGCCGCCCGGCGCGAAACCGGCCATGGCGGCGGCTTGCGCATTCACCACCACGCGGTACTCGGTAACCCGGTGCGGCACCGAGCTGTCGACGTTGATCATGCCGTAGACGCGGGGATAGAACTTGGTGCGAATCTCCTCGGCAAGACGGCGAAGCGTCTTGTAGCTCGGGCCGTAAAGCGCCGACATCATCTGCGAGCGCACCGGCGGGCCGGGCGGCGTCTCGCGCAGCTTGATGCGGGTGTCGGGGAAGGCGGCGCGCACCGGCGCCAGGGCCGTGTAGAGATGCTGCGCGATCTCGTGCGAACCGATGCTTCGGTCGCGCTTGTTGATCAGGTTGACGCGGATCTGCGCGAAGTCGGTGCCGGTGCGAAAGGCGTCGCCGCGCACCATTGCGGCGAAATCCTCGGGCGCGGCCTGGCCGAGGAAGGTCTGATAATTGGTGATATAGGAGTTGCGGGCGAGCACCGCGTCAACCGCCTCGGCGACGCGGCCGGTGCCTTCGAGCGCGGCGCCGGCCGGCGTGTCGATCTCGATCAGCAGCGTGTTGACATTGTCGTCAGGCAACATCTTCAAGCCGACACCGAACGTCGAAAGCGGCCCGTTGACGCCAGAGGGCCGCACGAACTGCCACATCGGCTGCAGCATCACGGCGAGCAGCAGCAGCGCCACCGTGGCCATGAAGATGCGACGCCGGCCGGTACTGCGCAACA
>JAJYTL010000348.1 GCA_021793055.1 Pseudomonadota bacterium | reverse complement strand
GCCCGGCGCGAGCGAGGTCTTCACCCAGGGCTTGACCTTGAGCCCGCGCTTGACCGCGTTGCGGGCCAGGAGGCCGGCCCCCAGCATCACGCTCGGGTTCGAGGTGTTGGTGCAGGAGGTGATCGCCGCCAGCACCACGTCGCCATGGCCGAGGGTGTATTTCTCGCCCTTCACCGGCACGCGGAAGTCGATCTCGGCGGCGCCGAAAACCTCGACCGCGGCCTTGTCGAAGGCGCTCGCCGCTTGCGACAGCGGAATCCGGTCCTGCGGCCGCTTCGGGCCGGCGATCGAGGGCTCGACGGTGCCGAGATCGAGCTCGAGCGTGTCGGTGAACACAGGATCGGGCGTCCGCGCGGTGCGCCAAAGTCCCTGCTTCTTGGCATAGGCCTCGACCAGGGCGCATTGCGACGGGCTGCGGCCGCTCGCCTTGAGGAAGGCGATGGTCGCCTGATCGACCGGGAAGAAGCCGCAGGTGGCGCCATATTCCGGCGCCATGTTGCTGATCGTCGCGCGATCGGGCAGCGCCAGATCGTCGAGGCCCGGACCGAAGAACTCGACGAACTTACCGACCACGCCCTTGGCGCGGAGCTTCTGGGTCACGGTGAGGACGAGATCGGTCGCGGTGGCGCCTTCGCGCAGCTTGCCGGTGAGCTTGAAGCCGATGACCTCGGGTATGAGCATCGAGATCGGCTGCCCCAGCATGGCCGCCTCGGCCTCGATGCCGCCAGCGCCCCAGCCGAGAACCGAAAGCCCGTTCACCATGGTGGTGTGGCTGTCGGTGCCGACCAGAGTGTCGGGATAGGCGACGAGCTTGCCGCCGATCTTCTCGCTCCACACCACTTTCGCGAGGTATTCCAGGTTGACCTGGTGGCAGATACCGGTGCCGGGCGGCACGACGCGGAAGTTGTCGAAGGCTTCCTGGCCCCAGCGAAGGAAGGTGTAGCGCTCGCCGTTGCGGCGGTATTCCTGGACCACGTTCTCCGCGAAGGCCCGGCGGGTGCCGTAATTGTCCACCATCACCGAATGGTCGATCACCAGATCGACCGGCGAGAGCGGATTGATGCGGTTGGGATCGCCGCCCATCGCCTCCATCGCGTCGCGCATGGCCGCGAGATCCACCACCGCCGGGACGCCGGTGAAGTCCTGCATCAGCACGCGGGCCGGATAAAAAGCGATCTCGCGGGTCGAACTGCGCTTCTTCACCCAGCGTCCGACCGCCTTGATGTCGTCGACGGTCACGCTGCGCCCGTCTTCGCGGCGGAGCAGACTTTCGAGCAGAATCTTGAGCGAGAAGGGCAGCCGGGAAATCTCTCCGATCCCGGCGCTCTCAGCCGCCTTGAGACTGAAATATTCGTAACTTTTGGTGCCGAGCCGAAAACGCCGACGGGTTTTCAGGCTGTCATTGCCGATCGCTGCCACGGGGGATTGTCCTTTCCGAGAGACTTGCCGGCGCTCGGGGTCCGCGCGCGGGGCCCCCGCACCGCCTGCCCGATTTCTGCCGCAAAACTGGCGTCTTGTCCACCCTGGGCAGGCAGGAATCCATCTCCCGGCATGGCGCAGCGCTCACGCATACGCGAGAGGGCGGCTCTACAAGAGCCCTTCCCTTTTTCCGCCGCCGCGGTCATCCTTGCAGCCGACGCGAGCATGCGTGCAAACTGCCCGGGCGACGCCCGGCGCTGCGAGACAGGCGGCGGTGCTGAGGAGAAGAAGGCAGCCCATGGCCCGAGCTGACGCGAAGCGCCCGCGCGAGCTGGCCAAGGGGCGCAGGCCCGGTCCCCCGTGGCGCTTCCTGCCCGCGCTGCTGCTGATCGCGGGCGCCCTCGCCTATTTCGGCCTTGGCCTGAACCGGCACTTCACCCTCGTCGCGGTGGCGCGAAACCAAGCCTCGCTTCTGGCCTGGGCCAGCCGCCATACGATCCTGGCGCCTTTCGCCTATACAGTGCTCTATGCCGCGGTCTGCGCCCTTTCGGTTCCCTCCAGCGCCGTTCTCGCCTTCGCCGGCGGCGTCGTCTTCCCGGTGCCCCTGGCGACGCTTTATTCCGTCATCGCCGTGACCCTTGGCGACAGCATCGTCTTCGTCTCCGCCGGAGCCGCGGTCAGCAACACCGTCCCCGCCCGGCTCCAGAGCTGGCTCGACAAGGTGCCGCCGGGCATCCCGCGCAATCCCAAGATCTACCTGCTGTTCGTCCGCATCCTGCCGCTGACGCCAAGCTGGCTCGGCAATATCGGCGCCGTGGCGCTCGGCATCGGCCTGCTCGACTTCATCGTCATCACCTTCATCGGCGTCATCCCGGCCCATCTGATGTACGCGACGCTGGGCGGCGGCCTCGGCGGCTTGATCGCCGCCGGACATGTCCCGAGCTGGGCGGACATCTTCAAGCTCAGGTTGATCCTCCCGCTCGCCGGCCTCGCCGTCCTGACCCTGATCTACGGCTCCTACCGGTCGCGCAAGGGGAGCCGGTCGCGCAAGGGGGGCGGATGAGTGGCATCCTGCGGCCCGATATCTGCGTCATCGGCGCCGGCGCCGGCGGTCTGCTGGTCGCCGCCGGCGCGGCCGCGCTTGGCGCCGAAACCATACTGATCGAGAAAGGCGCCATGGGCGGCGAATGCCTGAACACCGGCTGCGTGCCCTCGAAGGCGCTGATCGCCGCGGCGGCGCAAGCGGCGAACGCGCGCGCGGCAGCGGCCTTCGGCGTCCATCTCGAGGCACCGCGGGTCGATCCGGCGGGCGTCCACCGCCATCTGCGGCAGACCATCGCGGCGCTGGCGCCGAACGATTCCCGCGCCCGCTTCGAGGGGCTCGGCGCCACGGTCATCGCCGGCACCGCCCGCTTCGCCGATCCGCGGCGGCTCGAGGCGGGCGGCGCGGCCATCGAGGCGCGCCGCGTCGTCATCGCCACCGGCTCGCATCCGGTGGTGCCGCCGATTCCGGGGCTCGACGGCGTGCCCTTTCTCACCAACGAGACGATTTTCGGAACCCCGCTTCTGCCTCGCCATCTCGCCATTATCGGCGCCGGCCCGATCGGCCTCGAACTGGCGCAGGCCTTCCGCCGTCTCGGCGCCGAGGTCAGCGTCCTCGAAATGGCCCGGCCGCTGGTGCGCGACGATCCCGAGATCGTGGCGCTTCTGATCGAGGCGCTACAGGCGGAAGGCGTCCGCGTCCTGAGCCCGGTTCGCATCCTCCGCGTCGCCACCGAACCCGCCGCAGCGGGCACGGCGGCAAGCGAGCGCGGCATCCGTATCGATTATTCCGAGGACGGGACGGAACGCCAGCTTCACGCCAGCCACCTTCTCGTCGCCGCCGGCCGCGCGCCGACGATCGACGATCTCGAGCTCGACGCGGCAGGGATCGCCTATGGCCCGCACGGCATCGTCGTCGACCGGGGACTGCTGACCTCGAACCGGCGGGTCTTCGCCATCGGCGACGCGGCGGGCGGGCCGCCCTTCACCCATGTGGCGGGCTACCACGCCGGCATCGTGATCCGCCGCGCCCTGTTCCATCTGCCGGCCCGGGCGCGGCACGACAACATCCCCTGGGTCACCTATACCGCGCCGGAGCTTGCCCATGTCGGC
>JAJYTL010000347.1 GCA_021793055.1 Pseudomonadota bacterium | reverse complement strand
GCTCGAAGCCGATAGCCCACTGCAGTTTCCGTTAGAAGATAGCGTGGTCGCGCCGGCTCCTCTTCGAGCTTCTGGCGCAGAGAGCGAATATAGACGCGAAGGTACTGCACGTCCTCCGCGTTATCCGGGCCCCATATCTTGTTCAGGAGCTGCCGGTGGGTCACAACTTTTCCTGCATTCAGCGCGAGAAACGCCAGAAGCTCGAATTCCTTCGCCGATAGAGCGATATTCTTATCTTTAAGCGTAACCTGCCGGCGGCTGAGATCGACCGTGAGGTCGCCCGAGCGGTAGAGTGGCGGTTCAAGATTCTTCTGTGGTTGGTGGCGGAGCCCCGTACGTACTCGTGCAAGGAGTTCGTCCATGCCGAAGGGCTTCGTTACGTAATCGTCCGCGCCGAGATCGAAGGCTGCGACCTTACCCTTTTCGTCGTCGCGCACCGAGAGAATGACCACTGGAACCTGCGAGTCGCGACGGATTTCCTGCAAGACCTCCGTGCCGTCCATATCCGGAAGACCCAGATCAAGGATCACAAGGTCAGGTTTCCCCGCGCGGGATTGCTCGATGGCAGACTGGCCGGTCTTGGCTTCGATCGTTTCGTAGCCTTGCGCCGCCAAGCTGGTGCAGAGAAGGCGGCGGATAGCCGCTTCATCGTCAACGATCAGGATGCGTGTCGGCGCCTTCATGCTTTCTGCTCAGCGAAGCTCTCCTCCGCACCTCGCCCGACCTGTGCCATCGGCAGGATTATGATGAAACGGGCACCCGACCGGTCGCTTCGATTCTGGGCCACGATCCTCCCCCCCAATCCCTCGATGAAACCGCGGCAGATCGAAAGCCCGAGCCCGGTGCCAGCCTGCCGTCCGTCGCCCAGCTCGGCACGCTGGAACTTGTCGAAGACATGCGCGATCTGATCGGGGGGAATACCCGGCCCCTCGTCCTCGACGCCAACCCGCACGGTATCGCTCGCGGCCTCTGTGAAGATCCGCACCTGGGATCCATCCGGAGCATACTTCGCCGCATTGTCGAGCAGATTAAAGAGCGCCTGCTCGAACAAGGAGACGTCAATCTGAACCATGGGCAGGCCCGGCGCAATGTCGACCGTGACCCGATGGCGCGCGAGAATGCGCGCGGCTCGGCGCAGCGCGGTTTCGATGACTTCGATGAGATCCGCGGCCTCCCGCTTGAAGGTGAGCGTCCCGGCCTCGAGCCGCGTAATGTCGAGAAGATTGCCTACAAAGCGATTAAGCCGTTCCGCCTCGTCCTGGATTGTGGTCATCAGCTCCATTCGGGATTCGCTTGCCATGTCCGGTTTGCTGCTCCGAAGCGTCGTGACCGCTCCGATGATCGAGGCCAGCGGTGTCCTGAGGTCGTGCGAGATCGAGGATAGAAGCGTCGCCCGCAGCTGTTCGGTCTCGGCCTGGATCCTCGCCTCATCAAGGTCATCGACCAGGCGGATACGTTCGATGGCGACCGCCGTTTGATCGCTCAGGGCGTCGAGGAGGCGGCGCTCGTCCGGCGTCAAAAGAGGCCCGGTGCGGTCGGAATCGATGCCGACCACGCCGATCGCACCAGTGGCCGTACGAAGCGGCAGGAACAGCCGCTTGCCGCCTGGTAGCGTGTCGGCGCCTCGCCCTGTTGCCCGATTGTGGTCCTTCGCCCATTTTGCCGCAGCCATATCGGCAGGTTCCAGCTGGTCCTCCGGTGGATAGGAGGCGCGGAGCACAACCTCACTGTCCTCGTCCAGCAGCACCACGGCCCGAACCTGCAGCATGGCCGCGATCTGATGGCAGAACGCCCAGAGAAGATCATCCAGGTTGCTGATCCCGGCAAGCTTCCGGCTGAATCCGTGGAGTTCGGCCGTGAGCTTCGCGCGGTTGCGCGCCGCAACCACTTGGCCCTGTACCCGGACCATGAGCTGGCTGGTGAGGATGGCGACGATTCCGAAGAAGGTAAGCGCCAGGACATTTGCCGGATCGTCGATCGTCAAGGTGTAGAGCGGCGGCAAGAAAAAGAAATTGTAGGCGAGCACCGAGAGTAGGGCGGCAGCGACTGAAGGCCACAGCCCATAGGCTATCGCACTCAGCATAATGGCCGGCAGGAACATCATAGCGATATCGGACAACACCACGAAGTGGTGGACTATTAGGGCCGCCATCAGCGAGAGCGCGACTGTCCCGGCGGCAAAGAGATAGGGAAGCGAACCGAAGCTTTGGGCGGCACGGCGGGTCGCCACGACCTTGGCCGGGACCGGCTCACCCTCGCCCGCCACGATCTGAATTCCGATATTCCCGGCCTTGCGGATCAGCTCGCGGGCAATGGAACCATGGAGCCACTCGTACCACCACGACCGGCCAGATTGGCCAAGGACGATCTGGGTTATGTTGTTGGCCCGGGCAAAGACAATGGCGTCATCGGCAACGCGATCGCCCGGGACGGTGATCGATTCCGCACCGAGGCTCTCGGCCAGTCTCAGAGTGTCCGCGATGCGGTCACGCTCGACCTCGCTCAGGCGCTGATGGCGCGGGGTCTCGACATAGAGCGCGATCCAGCTCGCCTTGAGCTCATCGGCGATGCGCCGCGTGCGCCGCACGAGCTGTGCCGAAAAAGGGCTTTCGCTGACGCAGACGAGAAGCCGCTGGCCAGCGGCCCAGGGCCCGCTGATCGCATGCGCCTGCATATACGTCAGCATCTGCGCGTCCACACGCTGTGCGGTGCGCCGAAGCGCAAGCTCGCGAAGGGCGGTCAGGTTCCCGGGCGAGAAATAATGCCGAAGCGCCCGTTGTGCCTGGTCCCGAACGTAGACCTTGCCTTCGCGGAGCCGCTGGATCAGATCCTCCGGCGTGATGTCGACCACCTCGATCTCGTCCGCCCGGTCGATGATGCTGTCAGGCAGGGTCTCGCGAACGCGAATACGGGTGATCTGAGCCACCACGTCGTTCAGGCTCTCCACATGCTGGATATTGAGCGTCGTGTAGACGTCGATTCCCGCGGCGAGCAGCTCCTCGACGTCCATATAGCGCTTCGGGTGCCGGCTGCCGGGCACATTGGTATGAGCGAGTTCATCGACGAGGACTAGCCTGGGTTTGCGCGCCAGCACGGCGTCGAGATCCATCTCGTCGAGAAAGCGACCGTGGTATTGGGTGTAGCGCCTGGGAACTACCTCAAATCCTCTTACCAGCGCCTCGGTTTCGATCCGCCCGTGGGTCTCGACCAGTCCGATCACCACGTCGACGCCATCCCGTCGCCGCGCCGTGCCGGCCTGTAGCATTTCATAGGTCTTGCCGACGCCAGGTGCCGCGCCGAGGAAGATCTTGAGTTTTCCCCGATGCTCGGCCTCGGCTTCGGCAAGAAGGGCCTCGGGTGACGGGCGCTTCGTCGGATCGGTCGAGTCGGAAAGCATCATCAATGTCCCTGAACAGGAAAACCCGCGCCCACGGAGCCCCGCGACCCGGACAGTATAACGTAAGGCAGAGATCGCTGCCGCACTTGGAGAAACGTCAGCAGCGTCTAAATTTAGGCTAGAAATAGGCAATCCCCAACTTATCAATCGTTGCAAGCTCAGCAACCGAGAGCGGAAG
>JAJYTL010000346.1 GCA_021793055.1 Pseudomonadota bacterium | reverse complement strand
GGCCGGGCCTGACCCCGAAAACGATCTGGAGCTACAACCAGGCCTTCGCCATCTGGAAGGCGCTTATCGGCGACAGGCCGATCGCGGCCGTCCGGCGGGGGGATGTGAAGCTTTTTGCCGATCGCCTCCGCGACAAGCCCAACCCGCGCGGCGGCGCGCTGCACCACAAAAGCATTTTGCGCAGTCTCGGCCATATCAAGAGCTTCCTTTCCTGGGCGGTCGCCGCCGGGCATGCGACCGACGACCGGTTCGGCGACGTGAAGGGCCGCGACAAGACCCGGGAAGAACTGATGGCCGGCGACACGAGGCGGGCCTTCACCGCCGCCGAGCAGAATCTTTTATTCCACAGCCCGCTTTTCCGTGCCTGGACCGGCGAGGAAGACACCGAGGCCGCAGCGTGGTTCCTCCTGATCGCGGCGCTGACGGGGGCACGGACGGAGGAAATCACCGAGGCCCCGGCGACGTTGGTTTCGGTTGGCAACAAACTTTGCCTCGATTTGCGCCAGGCCGGCACGAAGACCCGCGCCGCGCCGAGGCTGGTGCCCTTGCCGCCCGATCTTATTCGCCTTGGCCTGCCCGCCTGGGCAAGGCGGCAGGCGGAACGCGGAAGACGGCTGGTTCAGCCAGGTGCCGAGCCGCGCACGGCGGCGGCGTGGTCGAAATATCTCAACCGCTATATCCGCAAGCACGTCGCCGAGGCGCCCGACCTCGTTCTCTATTCCCTCCGGCACAGCTTCCGGCAGATGCTGCGCGCCGCCAATATCGGCGACGAACTGGCCAACAAAGTGTTCGGCCACGAAAGCGGCACCGTCGGCGCCGGCTACGGCCGGGCCCTGTCGCCGCAAGAGGCGGAGCTTGTTGCCGCCCGCGTCCGGCCGCTGGTCGATTTAGGGCATCTCGCGCCATGGCATGATGGCGCTGGCAGCGGGCATAGTGTTCGCCGGCTGGCTTCCGCGGCTGCCTGATACCCTTCAGACGACGAGGATTCCATTCTGTCTGATATCGGCATGGCTATCCGGGTTTGGCTGCGTAGGAAGGTCCAGAGATGCCTCCCTCGATGAGCCAGTCGCGTCACCCAACTCCAGCCGTCGCACGCTCAGAACGCCAGCCTGGGTAAGCAATATGGCTATTTCCTATCTTGGCCCACGCTGGATCGGCTGTTCCCGAGCCTTCATCTCTTCGGCGATATCCGATCGCGGGGGCAACGGCAGCATCTCGACCTTCGGCATTGGCGGGAGATCGACCGCGATCCCGGCTTCGCGCAGAGCGCGGGTGGCATCGCGCCGGAAAGCCTCGTCGCCATACACTTCGACCTGCGTCCACCCCCGTCGCTGCACGCAAGCGACGAGCTCGGCGATGGCAATGTCGTCGGCATCGCCGACGACATCGATCCGATCGCCGCGATCGGCAAGCACGGTGCCTGTTTTGAGGGTAATGAAAACGGCATCGGTCTTTTCGTCCCATTGGACGCGTTCAATGCGCGCCGCCACCGTCGGCGGCAACCATCCTGTGTCGTAAGCTTGAGACAGGCACCACGCTATCCAGCGCCGTCGGCGCATCTCGCGATCTGCCTCGGGCAAAACAATGCGAATTATCCTCGCGCGCGACCAAAATGCTGCAGATTTTGGCTCTTGGGGCACGCGAATCGTCCTCCGCGGGGGTTCGATCACGGAGCGGCGAGGTATAATAGGTGGCGTGGCGGCGGTCTGCCGCAGGCGAGCGGCTACCAGATTTTTGCGCTGGCGGAGCAGCCGGTGAAGCGCTCCCATCATTACTGGCTCCTGTCCTTGCCGTGCCGCTTCGACAAGCCAGATCCCGTCCTTGTCTCCGGCACGGAGGGAAAGCCCGATCTCGGCCAAGGTTCTCTCGAAATCTGCCCCATTGTCGGAGCGCACCCAGGCGGCGGCGACCGCCAGCCGCGCCTGGGCGATGTCAACATCTCCCCGCGCCGCTGTCTGATGACGCCGGCTGGAATAAGCGGCCCCGGGCCTTGGCCGCGCCGCAAGCTTTTCTATTTCTGCCGCGTCAGCGGTTTTGCCCTCCTGCGCCAACGTCCGCGCCACCGCCGCGTTCCAGCGTCCAACCACCACTGCATGGCCGAAGGCGAGCTCGGCATGGCGCGCGATTTTCTCCTGGCGCGGGCGCATCCAGTGGGAATCCAACACCCGCCGCCGCACGGGATCCCACTCCGGCGCCAAAACGTGCCAATGAGTGTCGTAACCCTGCCTTCCGGCCTTTTGCTTTTTATGCTGGATAACGACGGCCCGTTCAGCCGCGAAGCCAAATTCGCCGGCGAGATTTTTCATCACCTCCGCTGCCTGCTGAATCGTGGTTGCCATTCCGGGGGCGATTTTGAAATGGCGGATGGCGAATTTTTTCCCCGCCGCAGCGGCGTCATCGCGCATTGCCGCCAAGTCGTCGGGCGTTCCCATCAGCGTGAGAATGTCCTCATTGGCGGGTCCCTGGAAAACATGCCAAACAAGTTTTTTGAGATCGAGGGTGGTGCGCAACCGGCTGGACTGAATGATCATCCCCCGTCTCCGGGCCGGGTAAGTTTTCTTCCGCGCCGTTCCAGTCTCCGGAGGAGCGTGTCCATCTGCCGTCGCAACCCGGCGAGGTCGGCCGCGGCGGCTTTCAGCGCCGCGGCATGGTCGGCGGGATCGATGGCCCTTCCCTCCTTTCGGGCGATATTTAGCGTTCTGGCCAGTTGATTCAGGTTATTGCCCACGCCGCGATTAAGCTCGGCGCGCAATGTCACCAGGTCGCCACGGAGGGTAGCGGCGGTCGCGCCCGTCAGTGCCGCAGCATCCGCAGCTTCACGCACCCAGGAAGAAAGAGTCATGCTGGCGGCTTTTGCCGCCGCTTGCCAGGCGGTTCGTTGGCCAGCGGTTACGCCGCTGATTTTGATGATGTCCTCGCGGCGGCGAGTAACGCCGGTCTTGGTTATGGTGTCGAGCATGATTTTTCTCCTTCGCCGCGGCGCCCGAAGGGGGGTCCACGGGGGGTTCGCCCCCCTGGCCAGGTTTGTCGATGTGGCCACCTTGGTGGCCACACTCGGCACGCCTGGCCACTACCTCCTGAGTACCTATCTGCCTTCACCTATGGTCACCGAGGGTTTGGCAAATCGGAAGGGGAATCATGATCAGTATCGTGTGGCATAAACGTGAAATCGGATGGCATGGGGTAAGTATTTTTGGTTCTTCGCTGTTTGGTGTGGGTAGTTTGGTCTCATGCGGGCAGTTCGATGTCGAGCTTGCCGGCCAGGAGATAGATCACTGGTAATTGTTCACCCAGGCTGGCGTGCTGAACGCGCGATTGGATGCGCTGGCGGCGCGGGTCTCGGCTTTGGGGGCCGAGAACGCCGCGTTGCGGGCCGAGAACGCGACGCTGCGAGAGAAGCTGAAGCTGCCGCCGAAGACGCTGTCACCTGCTTTGGCCAGCAGCTTCGGCCAGGGGTGGTCTGTCCTCGGTCGTAGGCCGCATACAGGGCCGCCCCGCCGGCGGGGTTGCGGCGTCGCGCCGGCTCTGCGATAACGGCGATGAACTTTCGCGGCGCACAATATCTGGCGGCCCGAGCGACGAAGCCT
>JAJYTL010000016.1 GCA_021793055.1 Pseudomonadota bacterium | reverse complement strand
ATGAAGACCTCGTTCAACGCCTCGCCGAGGACCGAGGGCTCGTCCGGCGGCCGCCCGGTGAAGGTCGAGAGATAGATCGGCTGGCGCCGCATGGTTATGGCGCTGGCGGTGAAGACCGGGAATTTCTCGACCGCGTTGTAATAGCCGGTGTGATCGCCGTAAGGCCCCTCGTCGCCGTAGTCCTCGAGGCTGACATGGCCCTCGATGACGATCTCGGCCTCCGCCGGGACCTTGAGCGGGATCGTGCGGCAGGGTACGAGGTCGAGACGACGGCCGCGCAACAGGCCGGCGAACTGATATTCCGACAGCGTCTCCGGCACCGGCGTCACCGCGGCGATGATGGTCGCGGGGTCGGCGCCGATCACCACCGCAACCGGCAGCGGATCGCGCCGCAGCTGGCCCCAGCGGCGGTGATGCTGGGCGCCGCCGCGGTGCTTCAGCCAGCGCATCAGCGTCGTGTTCCGCCCCGTCACCTGCATGCGGTAGATGCCGAGGTTGAAGGCGTCTTCCTTGTCTTCCGGCCCCTTGGTGACGACCAGCGGCCAGGTGATGAGCGGCGCCGGCTCGCCCGGCCAGCAGGTCTGGATCGGCAACCGCGACAGATCGACCGCCTCGCCCTCGATCACCACCTCCTGGCAGGCGCCGTGGCCGACGGTCTTCGGCCGCATGGCGAGCGCCTGCTTGACCACGGGCAGCATGTCGAAGGCCGCGCGCAAGCCGGCGGGCGGCGTCGGCTCGCGCAGAAAGGCGAGCGTCTCGCCAAAGCCGCGCAAGTCGCCCGGTTCACGCCCCATGCCCCAGGCGACGCGCTCGACAGTGCCGAAGAGATTGACCAGCGCCGGCATGTCGAAGCGCTGGCCATCGGCGCCGACCGGGTTCTCGAACAGCACCGCCGGGCCGCCTTCGGCCAGCAGCCGGGTCTGGATCTCGGTCATTTCGAGCGCCGTCGAGACCGGTTCCGTGACCCGCACGAGCCGGCCCTCGCGGTCCAGGCGGGCAATGAAGTCGCGCAGCGATGTATAAGCCATGGCGGCGTGATTATAGCGGCGAAAGGTGCGCGCAGGCGCGATTTAAGCGCCGGGGAAAAAGTCTCGTCCTGCAGCCGTCCGCCGATAGGCGCGACAATCCGCCACGCGGCGCGACGCGGCGCCCCGAGCAAGGAGGCCACCGATCATGCGCAAGCTTAAGGCGAGAGGACAGGCGACGAAACGGCCGCGCCTCAAGGACCTCGACCCGTCGTTCCTGCGGTGGGTGCTGAAGGCCGTCGTCGCCCGCAGGGGTCAGGCCGAATTGGCCGATATCCTCGCCGGGGTCTGGGCCCGGCACGGCGCCGAATCCAGCGCCGCCCGGATTGGGCGGTGATCTGGCAGCTTCAGGCGCTGCGCACCGTCCGGGTGGTGAACCATTACCTGAAAGAGCTCTACAAGGCGGCGAAGAAACATGCCGCGGCGCGCCGCCCGACGCGGGCCGCGCCGCCCGTCTCGCCGGCCGCCTGATCCGCCGTCATAGCGGCGGCAAAAGCGGCGCGATCAGCAGCGCGGCGAGAACCAGCAGGCCGAAATCGCGGTTGGCGCGGAATTTCGCCAAGCAGTCGGAAGTATCGTCGGTCTTGACCGTCGTCGCCTGCCACAGCAGGTGCGCCGCCGCCGGAAGCAGCAGCAAGAGAAAGCTCCAGGCGAACCCCGCCAGCCGGCCGGCAGCGGCGATCTCGACATAAGTCGCGGCATAGACCGCGAACAGGAAGGGACGGGTTCGCGGGCCGAGGTGCCGTGCGCTCGATCGGACGCCGATCAAGGCGTCATCCTCCTTGTCCTGATGGGCATAGATCGTGTCGTAGCCCAAGGTCCAGGCGATGCCGCCGAGATAAAGCATGATCGGCGCCGGCGCGATCCGCCCGGCGACGGCGACGAAACCGAGCAGGGCACCCCAGTTGAAGGCGAGGCCGAGGAAGAGCTGCGGCCACCAGGTCACCCGCTTCATGAACGGATAGATCGCGATCAGCGGCAGCGAGAGCGCCCCGGCGATCAGGCTCGGCCGGCCCAAGGCGAGCAGGACGCCGAGCCCGATCAGGACTTGCACCGCCATCCACAACGCCGCCATGGCGAGCCCGACCTCGCCCGAGGCGAGCGGGCGGTTGCGGGTGCGGGCGACGCGGCGGTCGAAATCGCGGTCGACGATATCGTTGAAGGTGCAGCCGGCGCCTCGCATCACCACGGCGCCGATGGCGAACAGGACGAACAGCACGAACTCGCGCCCGCGGCTGGCCGGCGCGGCGAGGGCGATACCCCACCAGCAGGGCAACAGCAGGAGCCATGTGCCGATCGGCCGGTCGAGGCGCGACAGCCGCAGGTAGGGCTTGGTCGCGGTCGGCGCGAAGCGATCGATCCAATTGCCGCGCGGCGCGTCGGCGATGGCGGAGGAGGCGGGATCGAGGCTAGAATCCGGCATCGCTCACCAATAGCCCCTCTGTCCCGGTCTCGGCAAGATGTCCGCTTCCTCCGGCGATCATTCGCCCCGCTATCGATTGTTCGTCACCGCGCCCTTGGCCGAAGGCGCCCGCATCGCGCTCGATCCGGCGCGTAGCCACTATCTCGGCACGGTGCTGCGCGGGCGCGTCGGCGAGGCGGTGGCGCTGTTCAACGGCCATGACGGCGAATGGCGGGCAGAGATCGCCGCTCTCGGCCGCGGCCGCGGCGAGCTTCGGGTCGACACCCGGCTCAGGGAGCAGGCGCCCGAGCCCGATCTCTGGCTTTGCTTCGCGCCGTTGAAGAAGGAGCGCAGCGATCTGGTCGCGGAAAAGGCGGGCGAGCTCGGCGTCAGCCTGTTGCAGCCGGTCTTCACCGCGCGCACCAACGCGGGGCGGGTCAATATCGAGCGTCTTGGCGCCCGCGCCATGGAGGCGGCCGAGCAATGCGGCCGCCTCACCGTGCCGGCGGTGCGCGCGCCGGTCGATCTCGCCGATCTGCTGCGCGACTGGCCGGCCGACCGGCGGCTTTATCTTTGCGACGAAACGGGCACGGCGCCGCCCGCCGCGGACGTCCTGGCGCGGCCCGATCCGCTCACCCGGCAGGCGGTCGTCATCGGTCCCGAGGGCGGCTTAGAGGCGGCCGAGTTCGCGGCGCTGCGCGGGCTCGCGCAAACGCGGGCGATCTCGCTCGGCCCGCGCACGCTGCGCGCCGAAACCGCGGCGATCGTGGCATTGGCCCTGGTGCAGGCCTTGGTCGGGGCGGCGGCCGACCTATCTTAGTCGAGAGCGCGAGGCGGTCGCGAAAACCCCTTGCGGCCACGGCGCTTGCGCGGGCCCGGGCTTTTGTTTAGAGCAGGACGGGGTCGGTTGCGCGGCCGTCGCAGCATTGATTGGAAAGAGGATCATGTCCGGACCGACGCAAGTTCCAGAGACCCCGATCGCCGGCAAGGCGGCCCTCATCGCCTACCTCGCGGAAGGGGAAAAGCCCAATCCGGACAATTGGCGGATCGGCGTCGAGCACGAGAAGTTCGGTTTCCACCTCGACGACCTCAGTCCGCTGGCCTATGACGGCCCGAGTGGGATTCACGCCATGCTGACGGGGCTCGAGCGCTTCGGCTGGGAGCCGGTCAGCGAAGGCGGCAAGCTGATCGCGCTTACCCTCGACGGGCAATCGATCTCGCTCGAGCCCGGCGGCCAGCTCGAGCTTTCCGGCGCGCCGCGCCAGACCTTGCATCAGACCTGCCACGAGGTGAACAGCCATCTCGCCCAGGTCAAGCTGGTCGGCCAGGAGCTCGGCACCGGCTTTGTCGGCCTCGGCTTCCAGCCGAAATGGCGGCGCGATCAGATCCCGGTGATGCCGAAGGGCCGCTACAACATCATGCGCGCCTATATGCCGAAGCGCGGCGACCTCGGCCTCGACATGATGCTGCGCACCTGCACCGTCCAGGTCAATCTCGACTTCGGCACGGAAGCCGACATGGTGCGGAAATTCCGCGTCGGCCTGGCGTTACAGCCGGCGGTGACGGCGCTGTTCGCCAATTCGCCCTTCACCGAGGGCAAGCCAAACGGCTATTTGAGTTTCCGCAGCGCTATCTGGGAGGATACCGATCCCGACCGCACCGGCATGCTGCCCTTCGTGTTCGAGGACGGCTTCGGCTACGAGCGCTATGTCGATTGGGCGCTCGACGTGCCGATGTATTTCGTCTATCGCGACGGCCGCTACATCGACGCCTCCGGCCAGTCATTCCGGCAGTTTCTCGAGGGCCGTCTGCCGGCCCTGCCGGGCGAGCGGCCGACCATGCGCGATTGGGCCGATCACCTCACCACCCTGTTCCCCGAGGTCAGGCTCAAGCGCTACCTCGAAATGCGCGGCGCCGACGGCGGCCCGTGGAGCCGGCTGTGCGCGCTGCCGGCGTTCTGGGTCGGACTGTTCTATGACGGCGCGGCGCTCGACGCCGCCCACGAATTGATCAAGGACTGGACCGCGGCGGAGCGCGAGGCCTTGCGGCATGCGGTGCCGCGCTCGGGCCTCAAGACCGCGTTCCGAAACCGCACCGTGCGCGAGATCGCCGAAGAGGCGGTGGCGATCGCCGCAGGCGGGCTCAAGCGCCGCCGCCGGCTCAACGCCGAGGGCTCGGACGAGAGCCATTTCCTGAACCCGCTGCGCGAGATCGTCGCCTCGGGCCAGACCCCGGCCGAGGCGCTGCTCGATCTCTATAACGGCGCGTGGAACCGCAACATCGATCCGATCTTCAGCGCGCTCGCCTATTGAACCGCGCGGGGAGATGATTTTGGGCCTATTCGACCCAAAATCATCGGCCGCTAAGCCTGGGCCTCGGTGCCGCCGACGGTGAGGAGATCGATGAGAAGGGTCGGTTGGCCGACGCCGACCGGCACCCCCTGGCCGTTCTTGCCGCAGGTGCCGATGCCGGTATCGAGCGCCAGGTCGTTGCCGATGGCGGCAACGCGCTGCAGGACCTCGGCGCCGGCGCCGATCAGGGTCGCGCCCTTGAGCGGGCGGCCGACGCGGCCGTCTTCGATCTCGTAGGCCTCAGTGCAGGAGAAGACGAACTTGCCGGAGGTGATGTCGACTTGGCCGCCGCCGAACTGCACGGCGTAGATCCCCTTCTTCACCCCGGCGAGGATATCCTTGGGGTCCGCTTGGCCGGCCAACATATAAGTATTGGTCATGCGCGGCATCGGCATATGGGCGAAGCTCTGCCGCCGGCCGTTTCCGGTCGGCACCGCGTTCATCAGCCGCGCGTTCTGCCGGTCCTGCAGATAGCCGACCAGGATGCCGTCCTCGATCAGCGGCGTGCAATGGGTCGGCGTGCCTTCGTCGTCGATGGTGAGCGAGCCGCGGCGGTTCTCGAGCGTGCCGTCGTCGACCACGTTGACCCCGGGCGCGGCGATGCGCTGGCCCATGAGGCCGGCGAACGCCGAGGTCTTCTTGCGGTTGAAGTCGCCCTCGAGGCCGTGGCCGATCGCCTCGTGCAGCAGGATTCCCGGCCAGCCCGGGCCGAGCACCACCGGCATTTCGCCGGCCGGCGCCGGCACCGCCGCCATATTCACCAGGGCCTGGCGCAGCGCCTCGTCGGCCTGGGCCTGCCAGTGGGCCGGATCGAGATAGAGTTGGTAGCCGGTCCGGCCGCCGGCGCCGGCGCTGCCGCTTTCCTGGCGGTCGCCGTCTCCAACCACGACCGAGACGTTGAGCCGAACCAGCGGCCGGATGTCGCTGGTCCGCGCGCCATCCGGCCGCAGGATGGTCACCACCTGCCAGGAGCCGAGCAACGAGGCGGAAACCTGCCGCACCCGGGGGTCGCGGTCGCGGAGATAGCGGTCGATGGCTGCCAGCACCTTGACCTTGGCGTCGAATTCGACCTCGCTTAACGGGTTGTCGGCGCTGTAGAGGGCGCGATTCGGCCGTACCGGGCCGAGCGACAGCGTGCCCGAGTGGCCGGACAGGGCGGCGCGCACGGTGCGGCCGGCGCGTTCGATCGCCTCCGGCGACAGGTCCGCGGCATGGGCAAAGCCGGTGCATTCGCCGGCCACGGCGCGCAGCCCGAAGCCCTGGGAGGCATCGAAGCTCGCGCTCTTGAGGCGGCCGTCGTCAAAGCCGAAACTCTCGGAAAGCGTGTGCTCGAGATAAAGTTCGCCATCGTCGGCGCCATGCAGCGCGTCGCCGACTTGGCGGCGCGTCCGCTCGAGATCGAGGCCGGCTTGAGTGAAGAAAAGATGATCGGCCGTCGTTGTGCTCATGCTGCTCTCCGGTGGCGGCGGTCAGGGGAACCGTGACAAAAAAAGGAGACGCCGCGCCAATAGCGGTCGGCGGCGACGCTGAATTCCAGTATACTACCCCGAATATCTGTTTCTGGTGGTAATCGAGGGCGTTCGCGTTCCGTCGGGCTGTCGCAGGCTTCGTGCGCAAGCCGTGCGACACAAGGTCGCATATTGGTAGGGAAAGGGGGCTCGACAAGATACGCTCCATATGTTTGAACCTAGGAATAGTAATAAGAATGGCAATAAAAATCGGGGGCGGGCGGACAAATATGCACTGGTGGAACAAAGTCTCCTTAGGTTTCGGGGCGGCGCTGGCAAGCGTCCTCGGTAGTGGGGTGGCGATGGCGGCGCCGGTTGTGGGTGAGCCCCACCCCTGGGAGATGGGCCTTCAGCCGACCTACTCGCCGATCGGCAACGAGATCAGCCGGTTCAACGATCTCGTTCTGGCCGTCGCCTTCGCGATCTCGGCCGTCGTTTTCGTCCTGTTGATTTATGCCTGCATCCGCTTCCGCCGGAGCCGCAATCCGGTGCCGTCGCGGACCAGCCACAATACCGTGCTCGAAGTCATGTGGACGGTGATCCCGGTGATGATCCTGGTGGTCGTCGCGATCCCGTCCTACAAGCTTCTTTACGCCGAGGATTTTCCGCCGCCGATCGGGCTGACCGTCGAGGCGATCGGCCATCAGTGGTACTGGAGCTACGCTTATCCGAAGGACGGCAATTTCAGCTACAACTCTCTGATCGTGCCGACGGCGAAGTTGAAGCCCGGGCAGCCCCGGCTTCTCACCGTCGATCACGCCTTGGTGGTGCCGGTGAATACCAACATTCGGGTCAAGATCACCTCGACCGACGTGTTGCACGCGTGGTTCGTGCCTTCGCTCGGCGTGCAGAAGGAAGCGGTCCCGGGCCGCATCAACGAGACCTGGTTCCGCGCCGAGCGCGTCGGCACCTATTACGGCCAGTGCAACGAGCTTTGCGGCATCGGCCACAGCCGCATGCCGATCGAGGTCAAGGTGCTCTCGAAGGCGGATTTCACACGCTGGCTCGCGGCCGCCAAGAAGGAATATTCCGCCGGTCTCGAGCGCCGCGCTCCGGCGCCGCCGGCCCGGCTCATTCAATTGGCATCGGCATCCGAATAATATTTGCCGACAGCTTGGCGTCGGCGCGGGATTGAACGAAAGAGGTTGGATTATGGCGCATAACGAAAGTACATCCGCGGCTTACCACGGGGCGCATGGTCATCCGACCGGGTGGCGCCGTTGGTTGCTTTCGACCAACCACAAGGACATCGGCACGCTCTACCTGATCTTCGCTTGCTGCGCTGGCCTGATCGGCGGCGGCATTTCGGAGCTTATCCGTACCGAGCTCTTGATGCCGGGCGGACATTTCCTCGGCGATCCCAATCTCTACAACGTGCTGATCACCGCGCACGGCCTGATCATGGTGTTCTTCGTGGTCATGCCGGCGACCATGGGCGGCTTCGGCAACTGGATGGTGCCGCTTCTGATCGGCGCCCCCGACATGGCCTTTCCGCGCCTCAACAACATCAGCTTCTGGCTCCTGGTCGCCTCGTTCTCGCTCCTGGTGACCTCGTTGTTCGTGCCCGGCGCCGCCGGCTATCATGGCGCCGGCACCGGTTGGGTGCTCTATCCGCCGCTGTCTTCGACGCTCGGCAATCCCGGGCCGGCGGTCGACTTCGTCATCGTCGCGCTGCATCTCGCCGGCGCGTCGTCGATCCTCGGTGCGATCAATTTCATCACCACCATCTTCAACATGCGCGCGCCCGGCATGACGCTGCATAAGATGCCGCTCTTCGTCTGGTCGGTGCTGGTGACCGCGTTCCTGCTGCTGCTGGCCCTGCCAGTCCTGGCCGGCGCCCTCACCATGCTGCTCACCGACCGCAATTTCGGCACCCATTTCTTCACCCCGGCGGGCGGCGGCGACCCGTTGCTCTGGGAACACCTGTTCTGGTTCTTCGGGCATCCCGAGGTCTACATCATGATCCTGCCGGCCTTCGGCATGATCAGCCACATCATCTCGACCTTCTCGCGCAAGCCGATCTTCGGCTACCTCGGCATGGTCTACGCCATGGTGTCGATCGGTCTCGTCGGCTTTGTCGTCTGGGCCCACCACATGTACACCCAGGGCCTCGGTTTCTATACCCAGGCCTATTTCACCGCCGCGACGATGGTCATCGCGGTGCCGACCGGCATCAAGATCTTCTCGTGGATCGCGACCATGTGGGGTGGCTCAATCGAGTTCAAGACGCCGATGCTGTGGGCGATCGGCTTTATCATCCTGTTTACCGTCGGCGGCGTTACCGGCGTCATGCTGGCCAATGCCGGCCTCGACACCCAGCTGCACGCAACCTATTTCGTGGTTGCCCACTTCCACTACGTGCTCTCGCTCGGCGCCGTCTTCGCCATCTTCGCCGGCTTCTATTACTGGTTCGGAAAGATGTCGGGCTGCCAATACAACGAGACCTTCGGGCAGATTCATTTCTGGACCACCTTCATCGGCGTGAACCTGACCTTCTTCCCGATGCATTTCCTCGGGCTTGCCGGCATGCCGCGGCGCATCCCGGATTATCCCGAGGCCTTCGCCGGGTGGAACATGGTCGCCTCGCTTGGCTCCTATATCACCTATGCGTCGACGATCTTCTTCATCTTCCTGGTGTTCGAGGCTTTCGCCCGCAAGCGCAAGGTGGCGGACAATCCGTGGGGCGAAGGTGCGACGACGCTGGAATGGACTGTCTCCTCGCCGCCGGCTTTCCACGAGTTCGAGGAAGGCCTGCCGGTGATCCGCTAAGCGGCGATCCGGTCAGGCTGGAGGTACATCTTGACGTCGACTTCTCCGATTTCCTTCGGCCCGCCTTCGGCCGGTCCGGCCCCGGGCGGGCAGATGGCCGCGCCCTCGGGCGGCGAAGGCCGGGTGCGGGACTATGTCGCGCTGTTGAAGCCGCGGGTCATGTCGCTCGTGGTCTTCACCGGTCTTGCCGGCATGGTGGTGGCGCCGGGCCATCTCAATCCGGTGATCGCCGCCACCGCGCTGATCTGCATCGCGGTCGGCGCCGGGGCAGCCGGCGCGATCAACATGTGGTACGACGCCGACATCGACGCGGTGATGTCGCGCACCCGCCATCGGCCTGTGCCGAGTGGCCGGATCGCGCCCGGCGAGGCCTTGGGCTTCGGCGCCACCTTCGCGACGGGCGCCGTGCTGCTGATGGGACTGGCGGTCAGTGTGGCGGCGGGGCTGCTGCTCGCCGTCACGGTCTGCTTCTACGTATTCGTGTATACCATGTGGCTGAAGCGCCGCACGCCGCAGAACATCGTCATCGGCGGCGCGGCCGGTGCCTTTCCGCCGCTGATCGGCTGGGTCGCGGTGACCGGCAACGTCAGCCTTGCCGCTATCAGCTTGTTTCTGCTCATTTTCTTCTGGACGCCGCCGCATTTTTGGGCGCTCGCGCTCTATCGTTCCGGCGACTACCAGCGTGCCGGCGTGCCGATGATGCCGGTGGTGGCGGGACAAAAAAAGACGCGCAGGCAGATCCTGATCTATTCGCTGCTGCTGGTCCCGGTCAGCTTGGCGCCGTGGTGGTTCGGCCTTGGCGGGCCGCTCTATCTCGTCGGCGCCCTGGTGCTGAACGCGGTTTTGCTCGCGCTCGCGGTTCGGGTCGAGCGCGAGACCGGCGAGCGCGCGGCGCGGCAGCTCTTCGCCTTCTCGATCCTCTACCTGTTTCTCCTGTTTGCTTTGCTTCTGGTCGGGACGGGGCTTGCGGGCGTTGGTTGACATGCCGGCGAGCGACATGCACCGGCGTCGGCGCGGGCGGAACTTCGCCCTGGCGGGATTTTTGATCGCATTGGTGGTCTTGTTCTACGTCATCACGTTGGTGAAATTTAACGGCGGTTGAGTTTGGGGGGCTGGCGGCCGGGGCGTTAAGGCCGGTTGCCGCAGATATATCCGCAGCGGAGGGTTAGCGGCATGGCGAGCGTCGAAACGCGTGGGCACGATTATCATCTGGTAGAGCCGAGCCCGTGGCCGATCATCGGGGCCTTCGGTGCGGTGCTGACGGCGAGCGGCCTTGTCGTCTACATGCATACGCATATTCCGTGGCTGCTCATTTTGGGCGGGCTTGTCGTCGGCTACACTATGTTCGTGTGGTGGCGCGACGTCATCCGCGAGGCGACCTTCCAAGGCTTCCACACGCCGGTGGTGCAACTCGGCCTGCGTTACGGTATGTTGCTGTTCATCGCCTCGGAGGTGATGTTCTTCGTCGCCTGGTTCTGGGCCTTCTTCAACGCCGCGCTCTATCCGACGGCGCAGATCGGCGGTATGTGGCCGCCGAAGGGCATCGTTCCTTTCGATCCCTGGGACCTCGCGTTCCTCAACACGCTGATTCTGCTGACCTCGGGCACGACCGTCACCTGGGCGCATCACGCGCTACAGAACGGCGATCGCAAGGGGACGCTGCAAGGCCTGATTCTGACTATCGTGCTCGGCGCGAGCTTTACCTGCGTGCAGGCCTACGAATACGCCCACGCGACCTTCGGCTTCACCGATGGCATCTATGCCTCGACCTTCTTCATGGCGACCGGCTTCCACGGCACCCATGTGCTGATCGGCACGATCTTCCTCATCGTCACGCTGTTCCGCGCCTACCGCGGCGATTTCAAGCCGGATCACCATTTCGGTTTCGAGGCCGCCGCCTGGTATTGGCATTTCGTCGATGTCGTTTGGCTGTTCCTGTTCACCTGCATCTACTGGTGGGGCTCGCACGGCATGTATGTCGCGGGCTGAATGAGCGACCCGGTCGAGCGCAGCCTATCGCCTTTCTGGACCGGGGTCCGCTGCCGCTGTCCGCGCTGCGGCAAGGGGCCGCTCTTTAGCGGTTTCCTGACCGTGCGGCCCGTTTGCACGACGTGCGGCCTCGACTTCGCCGGCGTCGATACCGGCGACGGCCCGGCGGTGTTCGTCATTTTTGCCGTCAGTATCGTCATCGTCGCCCTGGCGCTCTGGACGCAGGCGACCTTCGATCCGCCCTACTGGCTGCAGCTCGCGATCTGGCTGCCGGCCATTCTCGCCGCCTCCCTTGGACTGTTGCGGCCGTTCAAGGGTATTCTGGTGGCGCTGCAGTACCGCCATCGCCTGGGTGCGGGATTTGAATAACCAACGGCGCTTCCGTCCTGCCTTATGGTCGACCGTCGCGACCATCCTCGCGGCGCTGTTCCTCACCGGGCTCGGCGTCTGGCAGATCTATCGGCTACAGTGGAAGGAACGCCTTCTCGCCACCATCGCCGCGCGCACCCGGGCGCCGGTGGTGCCGCTGCCGCGCGGCATGATCGATGCCAAGCCTTGGCTCTACCGCCATGTGCGCGTGCGCGGCAGGTTCGAGAACGACAAGGAGATGTACCTGTTCGCCTTAGACAAATGGGGGCGCTCTGGGTTCGATCTCATCGTGCCGCTGAAGCGCGAAGCGGGCGGTTACGTGCTGGTCAATCGCGGCTGGGTGCCAGAGGCCAAGCGCAAGCCCGAAACCCGGCCCGGCAGCGAGCCGAGCGGCCTCGTCACCGTCGACGGCGTGGTGCAGAGCAGCCTGCGCCAGGGCTGGTTCGTGCCAAACAACGAGATCAAGCGAAACCTCTGGTTCTTTCCGGATGCGCCAGAGATGGCGGCCGCGGCCGGCGTCGCCGCGCCCAACCTGTTCGTCGCCGCGGACGCCGCCAAGGATTGGCGTGCGCTGCCGGTCGGCGGCCAGGCGGTGGTCGACATCCCGAATCACCATTTGCAATACGCCCTGATCTGGTTTTCGCTCGCCTTTGCCCTGGTGGTGATCTTCGTGCTGCACGAGTTGGAGCCGAAGCCGGAAAAGGCCGCACCGGATCCGCAGCGCCCCGACGCACCGCCCGGGACGCCGCCCAACGTACCGCCCGGGGCGGGAGCCTGAGATGGCGGCAACGGCGCGCGCCAATACGCCCTCGGCCTATGCCGAGCTGAGCGTCCGTTTTCGCCGCCTTTCGGCGATTTCAGGCGCGCTCGCGGTGCTCGAGTGGGACCGCGCGGCGATGATGCCGGTGGGCGGCGCCGAGGCTCGCGCCGAGCAGGTCGCGGCTTTGGGCGTGCTGCACCACGAGTTGCTGACCGCGCCGGCGGTGGGCGCGCTGCTCGACCACGCGGAGGCCGAGGCCACCGGCCTCGATCCCTGGCAGGCGGCGAACCTCCGTGCCATGCGGCGCGGCTGGCGCCACGCCACGGCGCTTTCCGCCGATCTCGTAGAGGCGAAGCTCCGCGCCGTCTCGCGCTGCGAGATGGTCTGGCGCACCGCCCGGGCGGAAAACGATTTCGCCGCCCTGCGGCCGCATCTGGCGGAAGTCGTGGCGCTGACCCGCGAGGCGGCCGGGGTCAAGGCGGCGGCCTTCGGCTGCACGCCTTACGAGGCGCTGCTCGACGAATACGAGCCCGAGGGCTCGCTCGATCGCCTCGATACCTTGTTCGGCGAGCTGCTCGGCTTCCTGCCCGATTTCGTCGCCCGGGCGCTCGAGACGCAGGCGCATCAACCGGCGCCGATCGTGCCGCGCGGGCCGTTTCCGGCCGAGCGGCAGCGCCAGGCCGCGTTGCGGCTGATGACCGCGCTCGGATTCGATTTCAACCATGGCCGGCTGGATGCCAGCGACCATCCTTTCACCGGCGGCGTGCCGCAGGACGTCCGCATCACGACGCGCTACGACGAGGCGGATTTCACCCGCGCCCTGATGGGCGTTCTGCACGAGAGCGGCCATGCCTTCTACGAGCGCGGCCTGCCCGAGGCCTGGGCCGACCAGCCGGTCGGCCAGGCGCGCGGCATGGCGCTGCACGAGAGCCAATCGCTGCTGATCGAAATGCAGGTGTGCCGCAGCCCGGCCTTTCTCGCCTTCGCGGCGCCGATCCTGCGCGAGGTCTTCGCCGGCGAGGCGGCGGCCTTCGCGCCGGACAATCTCGGTCGCGTCTATCGGCGGGTGGCGCGGAGCTTGATCCGGGTCGACGCCGACGAAGTGACCTATCCGCTGCACGTGATCCTGCGCTACCGCCTGGAGAAGGCGCTGCTTGCGGGGGATCTCGCGGTCGCCGACCTGCCCGGGGCGTGGTCGGCCGGCATGGTCGAGCTGGTCGGCGTCGCGCCGCCGAGCGACCGCGAGGGCTGCCTGCAGGATATCCATTGGCCGGGCGGCGCCTTCGGCTATTTCCCGACCTATACCTTGGGCGCCCTGGCCGCGGCGCAGCTTTTCGCCGCCGCCAAGGCGCAAATTCCAGATCTTCTCGACCTTATCGCGACCGGCGAATTCGCCCCGCTCCGCCAGTGGCTGACCGCGAACGTGCATTGTTTCGGCGCCCGCTTCGGCACCGACGCGGTGCTGCGGCAGGCGACCGGCTCGGTGCTCGGCACGGCGGCTTTCCGCCGCCATCTCGAGGCGCGTTATCTGACCTGACCGATGATCCGGAAGGGCAGGGCCGTCTTTAGAATCGGGCGGCCCAGCGCGGCGGCAGATAGCTCAAGCTGATGCGGCATTGATCGGCCGGGGCGCTCGCGCCGGCGGGTGCCGCGGCGGGCGCCGCCGCCTTGGCGCCGCCGGCCTTGTGCGCGACCGGCGTCGGGTAGATCGTCTCGGCCGAGGCCAGGATCGCGCTTTTATCGGCGAAGCCGAAGGCCACCACGTAGCGGTCGTGGGTGTCGGCGCCGATGTCCTCGCGCTGGAACGAGGGTGGGGCGCTCGGCTTGCCGTAATGCTGATTGAGATGCGCCAACACGTAATTGAAGCGGGCGATGCAGGGGTAGGGCTGTTCGCCCGAACTGTAGCGGAGCTTGGCTTCGCTCGCCTTGTTGTCGCTGGTGAAATGCTGCGTGACCTTGAACTCCATCCCGGCGATCAGTATGGGATAGACCAGGGTGGAGGTCCCGTCCTCCGCCCGGGTCATCGTGCCGTTGCCGTTGTTCAAGGCGAGCGCCCTCTTGGCCGGGGTGCCGAAGGGGATATTGCCGAAGCCCCGCAACGCCCGCGCCGGTACGGCCGCGAGTGCGGTAGAAGAAGAAAGAAGAATTATCGCGAGATTGGCGCATATCTCGCGAAAAATACCCGATATGCGAGTATTTTTCATATAAAACAATCTCATAGAAAGTATTCGCCACTGTTTCGGCCATGTTAGTCGCGTTTGCTTAACAAATCCTGACCGAGGCCGCTCTTGCGCCGGGCAGGACGGCCCACTAGTGTGCTGCTCTTCGGATGATGAGGGACACTGCGGTGCGCTATCTCAGTACCAGAGGCGAGGCGCCGGCGCTTGGCTTCAACGATGTGCTGTTGGCGGGTTTGGCGCCGGACGGTGGGCTTTATGTGCCCGAGTCCTGGCCGCAGCTCGCGCCCGCGGTCCTGAATGGCCTCGTCGGCCATTCCTATGCCGAGGTTGCGACCGAGGTTATCTTTCCCTTCGTCGCCGGTGATCTCGACAAGGCGACGCTTGCGGCGCTCGCGCGCGAGACCTATGCGGCCTTCAGTCACGCCGCGGTGGCGCCGCTGCGCCAGGTCGGCGGCGCCGATTGGGTGCTGGAGCTATTCCACGGCCCGACGCTTGCCTTCAAGGATTTCGCGCTGCAGCTTCTCGGCCGCCTGTTCGACCGCGCGCTCGCCGCGCGCGGGACCCGGATCACCATCGTCGGCGCCACCTCGGGCGATACCGGCTCGGCGGCCATCGCCGGCTGCCGCGGCCGCGCCAATATGGACATCTTCATCCTCCATCCCTGGGGCCGGGTGTCGGAGGTGCAACGCCGGCAGATGACCACGGTCGCCGACGCCAACGTTCACAACATCGGCATCGACGGCAGCTTCGACGATTGCCAAGCCCTGGTGAAGGCGCTGTTCCAGGACCGGCCGTTGCGCGAGGCGCTGCACCTCTCGGCGGTGAACTCGATCAATTGGGCGCGGGTGATGGCGCAGATCGTCTATTACGTCACCACCGCGGTGGCGCTAGGCGCGCCCGACCGGGCCGTCAGTTTCGCCGTGCCGACGGGCAATTTCGGCGATGTCTTCGCCGGCTATGCCGCGAGCCGAATGGGCTTGCCGATCGAGCGGCTGATCGTTGCCACCAACCGGAACGACATCCTGGCCCGTTTCTTCGCCTCCGGCGAATACCGCGTCGGCGAGGTGACGCCGACCATCAGCCCGAGCATGGATATCCAGGTGGCCTCGAATTTCGAGCGCCTGCTTCTCGATCTGCACGACGGCGACGGCGGAGCGGTCGTGCGCGACATGACCAAGCTTCGCGACGACGGCGGCTTTCGCGTTTCCGCCCGCAGCCTCGAGAAGGCGCGTCGCCTGTTCGACGGCCACCGCGTCGACGAAAGCGAGACCAAGGCCGCGATCGCCACCACCTATAGCGAGACCGGCTGGCTGGCCGATCCCCACACTGCCGTCGGTCTAGCGGCGGCGCGGCTTCGCCACGATCCGCGCCAGCCGACCGTGACGCTCGCGACCGCGCATGCGGCGAAATTCCCCGATGCGGTCGAGGCGGCGGTCGGCATCCGGCCCGAGGTGCCGCGCCGCCTGGCCGAGCTTGCCGGCCTGCCCGAGCGTTGCGCCCAGCTCAAGGCGGATTTCGGCGCGGTCAAGGATTTCATCGTCAAACATGCATGGCTCGGTCAAGGAACCACGGTCACATGACGGTCAGGCTGACCACTCTCAATAACGGGCTTCGCGTCGTCACCGACGCGATGCCGCATCTGAAGACGGCGACGGTCGGCGTTTGGGTCGATGCCGGCGCGCGCGACGAAAGCGCGGCCGAGAACGGTGTCGCGCATCTCCTTGAGCATATGGCCTTCAAGGGCACCGAGCGGCGAACCGCGCGCGCCCTCGCCGAGGAGATCGAGGCCGTCGGCGGGCAGATCGACGCCTATACCTCGCGCGAGCAGACGGCCTTCTATGCCCGCGTGATGAGCGAGGACGTGCCGCTCGCGGTCGATATCCTCGCCGACATCCTGCAGCATCCGGTGTTTTCCGAGGTCGAGCTCGAGCGCGAGCGCCAAGTGGTGATCCAGGAGATCGGCCAGGCGGAAGACACGCCCGACGACGTCGTCTTCGATCTGCTGCAGGAAACCGCCTTCCCCGGCCAGGCACTCGGCCGTTCCATTCTCGGCACCGTCGCGGGAATCGGCGCCATGACCCGCAACCAGCTCTCCGATTACATGGCGCGCCATTACAAGGCCCCGAAGATGGTACTGGCGGCTGCGGGCGGTCTCGATCACGAGCAACTCGTCGCCTTGGCCGCGGACGCCTTCGCCGGCTTGGCCCGGGGCGGGGACGCCGCCGAGACGCCGGCGGTCTTTCAGGGCGGCGATGCGCGCCGCGAGCGCGATCTGGAGCAGGTCCATTTCACCCTCGCGGTGCCGGGGGTGAGCTTCGCCGATCCGGATTTCCATGCCGTTCAGATCTATTCGACGATTCTCGGCGGCGGCATGAGTTCGCGGTTGTTCCAGGAGGTCCGCGAAGTGCGCGGCCTCGCCTACGCGGTCTTTTCCTTCGCCAGTTCGTTCAGCGACGGTGGCCTTTTCGGCGTCTACGCGGCGACCGGCGAACGCGAGGCCGAGACCTTGGTGCCGGTGCTACTCGACGAGATGCACAAGCTCTCCGAGCGCGTCGGCGAGGACGAGGTCGCCCGCGCCAAGGCGCAGCTCAAGGCCGGGCTCCTGATGTCTCTGGAAAGCTCCTCGGCGCGCGCCGAGCAACTCGGCCGCCAGGTTTTGACCTATGGCCGCCCCCTGGTGGTCGAGGACCTGCTGGCCGCGGTCGCCAGGGTCGATGGCGACGCAGTGACGCGGGTGGGGCGGCGGCTCCTGGCCGGGGCGCAGCCGGCGGTTGCGGCCATCGGCCGCATTCAGCATCTTGCCAGCTACCCGCAAATCGCCGCACAATTCACGGGAGCGCAAGCGCGAAAATAGCCCCGGGCGAGAATAACGCCGGTCCCGCGCGGGCCGTGGCGGGGCAGGAGGGTGCCATGGCCTTGCTCGATCGCTTCGTCCAGCGTCCGCCGCTGCCGGTCCTGCGCGGCACCAAGGTCTGGCTGCGCCAGCCGCAGGTGTCCGATTGGGAGCCCTGGGCCAAGCTTCGCGACGAAAGCCGGGCCTTTCTCACCCCTTGGGAGCCGGCTTGGCCGCTCGATGCCTTGAGCCAGACGGCCTACCGCCAGCGCCAGCGCCGCCAATTGCAGGACGCGCGCGACGATCTCAGCTACGCCTTCTTCATTTTCGGCCAGGAGCGCGGCGAATTGCTTGGCGGCATCACGCTCGCCAATGTGCGCCGCAGCGTCGTTCAGTCGGCCTCCGTCGGCTATTGGATCGGCGAGCGCCATGCGCGCCGCGGCTTTATGCGCGACGCGCTCGCGATCATCGTCCGCCACAGTTTCGATGACCTCCGCCTGCACCGGCTCGAAGCCGCCTGCCTGCCGACCAACCAAGCGAGCCTCGGGGTTTTGCGCTCCTGCGGCTTCCGCGACGAGGGCTACGCGCGCAAGTACCTCTGCATCAACGGCGTATGGCAGGATCACGTTCTCCTGGCCTTGCTCGCGAGCGACCCGAGGGGCTGATCGCGCATGGCTGCTTCCCTGCCTCCGCCATTGACAAATGGTGGAGATTTACGCAGCCTTTCACCGGTTAGACGCCGCCCGCCGGAAGTCGGCGCGGCGCGCGTGGGCCGATGAAAACGGCCGAAAGCTATTTAAAGCTGCTCCAAGTTCGGTTTGCGTAGATTGCATAAGGCGTAGCGGTTCGATCCTTTCGAGAGGGCCCGATTGCGGGTGTCCGGAGGGCATGATGAACAAGAAGTCGCCTGTCATGACGCCACCGGCGGACGCGGGTCGCTTGCGCACCCTTGCCAAGCGCTGCCGCGACCTGTCGGAAATGACCGCGGTTCCGGATCTGTGCAAGGAACTGGTCAGTATTGCGCGCGAATTGGAAAGCGAGGCCGAGCTGGCCCAACGATAGCAAAGTCAACAAAAACGCTCGCCCGGACCGGGCTGTAAACAGGACATTCCGCGGCCGTGCCCATGGCCCCCCGCCAAGCCCCAAAGCAGCCTCGAAAGCGGCCCCTGAACGGCCGCTGCCGGTGTCGAGCGAGAAAGTAGGGAAGGAGGAGGGGCCAGAGTGCAGGCCACGGATATTCGCGCGCCGGATTATTTTCACAAAATCGTCGACTGCCAATGGGCTTGCCCCGCGCATACGCCGGTTCCCGAGTATATCCGTCTCATCGCGGCCGGGCGGTATTCGGACGCGTATATGGTCAATTGGAAGTCGAACGTTTTTCCCGGTATTCTTGGGCGCACCTGCGACCGCCCCTGCGAACCGGCCTGCCGGCGCGGCCGGGTGGAAGCCGAGCCGGTGGCAATCTGCCGCCTGAAGCGCGTCGCGGCGGATTACAAGGACGATATCCGCGACCGCTTGCCCACAGCGCCGGAGAAAAGGAACGGCAAACGTATCGCCCTGGTCGGCGCCGGGCCGGCCTCGCTTACGGTGGCGCGCGATCTCCTGCCGCTCGGCTATCACGTCGTCGTCTATGACGGCGATGCCCGCGCCGGCGGCATGATCCGCACCCAGATACCGAAATTCCGCCTGCCCGAAACGGTGATCGACGAAGAGGTCGGCTATATTCTCGGCATGGGGCTCGAGACCCGTTTCGGCCGGCCAGTCGGGAGCCTGAAGGCGCTCCTCAGCGAGAATTATGATGCGATTTTCGTCGGCTGCGGCGCGCCGCGCGGCCGCGACCTCGACATTCCCGGCCGGCGGGAGGCCGCCGCCAATATTCATATCGGCATCGACTGGCTCGCCAACGTCTCCTTTGGCCACATCGAGCGCATCGGCAAGCGGGTGGTCGTGCTTGGTGGCGGCAACACGGCGATGGATTGTTGCCGCTCCTCGCGCCGGCTCGGCGGCGAGGACGTGCGCGTCGCGGTCCGCAGCGGCTTCGAGGAGATGAAGGCCTCGCCGTGGGAAAAAGAGGACGCGATTCACGAAGGCATCCCGATCCTGAACTACCACGTGCCGAAGGCCTTCACGCACGATCGCGGCCGCCTGACCGGCGTCGTCTTCGAGAAGGTCAAGGCCGAGTACGATGCCGGCGGCCGTCGCCGCCTGGTGCCGACCGGCGAGCCGGACGTGCATATCGAATGCGACGACGTCCTGATCGCGGTCGGCCAGGAGAACGCCTTTCCCTGGATCGAGCGCGACATCGGCATCGCCTTCGACGAACACGGCATGCCGGTGGTCGACCCGCTCACCATGCAATCGACCCTCGCCAAGGTCTTCTTCGGCGGCGATGCCGCTTTCGGGCCGAAGAACATCATCTGGGCGGTCGCTCACGGCCATGCTGCGGCGGTCTCGATCGACAAGGCGTGCCATCGCGAAAACGTCGCCGACCGCCCGCCGCCGAAGGTCACCCTGAGCAGCCAGAAGATGGGCATCCACGAGTGGAGCTACGACAACGACATCTCGAACGACCGGCGCTACCGCGTGCCGCTCCGCGACAAGGACGTGGCGCTGAAAGACATCAAGGTCGAGGTCGAGCTCGGTTACGACGAGAAGCTCGCCTATGTCGAGGCGGAGCGCTGCTTGAACTGCGACGTCGAGACGGTGTTTTCGAGCCGGCTTTGCATCGAGTGTGATGCCTGCGTCGATATCTGTCCGATGGATTGCATCAATTTCATCGCTAACGGCGAGGAAGCGGAGCTCCGCCACCGCCTGCGCGCCCCGGCCGTGAACCTCGGCCAGGATCTCTATGTCGCGGAAGGGCTGAAAACCGGCCGCGCGATGGTCAAGGACGAGGATGTCTGTCTGCACTGCGGACTGTGCGCCGAGCGTTGCCCGACCGGCGCCTGGGACATGCAAAAATTCCTTCTCGATATGACACAGGCAGGACCGGCATGCCGCAGCCGATAGAACGGATCAACGATTTCGTCGTTCGCTTCGCGAACGTGAACGGCTCCGGTTCGGCCAGCGCCAACCGGCTGTTTGCAAGATCGATCCTGCGCATGGGCGTTCCGGTGAGCCCACGCAACGTCTTTCCCTCGAATATTCAAGGCTTGCCCACCTGGTACGAGGTGCGGGTGTCCGGCGCCGGCTATCTCGGCGCGCGCGGCGGCACCGATCTTATGGTGGCGATGAACCCGCAGACGTGGGACAAGGATGTCGCCGGCATCGAGCCCGGCGGCTATCTTTTCTACGATTCCTCGAAACCGCTGCCGGCCGGCAAGTTCCGCGACGACATCACCATCGTCGGCATGCCGTTGACCGAGATCTGCAACCGCGTCTATTCCGATCCGCGCCAGCGTCAGCTGTTCAAGAACATCATCTATATCGGCGCGCTGTCGGCGCTTCTCGACATGGACGTGGCCGAGATCGAGAAGCTGATCGGCGAGCAGTTTCAGGGCAAGGACAAGCTCATTCAGCCCAATATCCAGGCGCTTCATATGGGCCGCGATTACGCGCTCGAGCACCTTGCCTGCCCGATCGGGCTTCGCGTCGCGCGCGCCGACGCGGTGCGCGACCGCATCTTTCTCGAAGGCAACAGCGCCGCCGCGCTCGGCGCCGTCTACGGCGGCGCCACGGTCGCCGCCTGGTATCCGATCACGCCGTCTTCCTCGGTGGCTGAGGCCTTCGCCAGCCATTGCCGGCGCTACCGCCTCGACCGTGACAGCGGCAAGAACCGCTACGCCATCGTGCAGGCGGAGGACGAGCTGGCCTCGATCGGCGTTGTCATCGGTGCCGGCTGGAGCGGCGCGCGCGCCTTCACCGCGACGTCGGGACCCGGCATTTCGCTGATGTCGGAGTTCCTCGGCCTCGCCTATTTCGCCGAGATTCCAGCGGTGATCTTCGACGTGCAGCGGGGCGGGCCGTCGACCGGTATGCCGACCCGGACGCAACAAGCGGACGTTCTCGCTTGCGCCTATGCCTCGCACGGTGACACCAAGCATGTGCTGCTGTTTCCGGAAGACGCGCGCGAGTGTTTCGAGTTCGGCGCGCTTGCCTTCGATCTCGCGGACCGGCTGCAGACCCCGATCTTCGTTCTGCTCGACCTCGACATCGGCATGAACGAGCAGCTCTGCGCGCCGCTCGCTTGGGACGACGCGCGTCGCTTCGACCGCGGCAAGGTGATGCATTTCGAGGATCTCGAGGCCGGCAAGGATTTCGGCCGCTATCTCGACGTCGACGGCGACGGCATACCCTATCGCACCTATCCCGGCGCCCATCCGACGCGGGGCGCTTACTTCACCCGCGGCACCAGCAAGGACCGCTATGCGCGCTATAGCGAGGAAGGCGCGGTCTACGTCGACAACATGCAGCGGCTTTTGCGCAAGTTCGACACCGCGAAGCGCCTCGTGCCGGAACCGGTTCCGCGCCCGGCGGCGCGGTCGGCCCGGGCCGGGGTGATCTATTACGGCTCCACGGCGCCGGCCATGTCGGAAGCGCTCGACG
>JAJYTL010000345.1 GCA_021793055.1 Pseudomonadota bacterium | reverse complement strand
GCGTTTACGGCACGCCACATTTCGGACAGGACAGCGGATGGCAGGCGCGGCACCAGCGGGCGGAGCAAGCGGGACAGGGGGCTTGGCCGGCGGCTTCGGTAAGATGCAGATTGGCGTCGCAGACAAGGCGCGTGCGGCCAAAACCGAGTCCCCATTCGCAGAGCGGCGGCTCGGCTAAACGAAGGGCCGGGTGCCAGTCGAGAGCGACCGTGCGTTCGCCTTTGCGCCGGCGGATAAGAACTTCGATCCGCTGCACCGGCACCAGGATCTCCAGCGCCTGCACGCCGGTGACGGAAACGCTCAGCGCGTAATTGTGCCGGAGGTCTCCGAGCTTCGCCCGATACTCGGTTTCGATCGCGGCAACCCGCGCGTGTTCCCGTAGCCTATCAGCCTCGGCCTTTTCGCCAGACGCGTCCTCGAGTGCGGCCAAGCGTTTTAAGGCAAGGGCCCGCAATTCGTCATGGTAGGCGTGCACCCGGTCGCGGTCGCGCTCAAGACGGTGGCCCATCGCGCCCATAAAAGGCGCAAGTTCCTGACGCACGACGTGGTCGAGGATCGGCCGAACGCGCGAGGCGACCAGAGCCGTGCTCCAACGCGGCCCCGCGCGTTCAAGGCAAGCCGGTTCAGGTGCTTGCCATCCGTCGGTCTCGGAGAGGAGCGTTCGTAGCCGGAGAACCAGGTCCCCGAGCGCCGCCCCGGTGCCGAGGTTAAGTCCGATCCAGACCAGACCCTCTCGCTTCTCGTCGGAGATCGCGGTATAGCGGAACGCGAGAACGAGGCACCGAGTCCAGGCGGGCGCCATCTTCCGGAAGCGCCACGTGGCGTTCGGAAGCTTAAGGGCGTGCTCGAGAATCCGCTCGGGCGCTCCAGGCGCCGATTGCGGCTCGGGTAGCCCGAGCTGGCGCTCGACCCATCGCCCGCGGTCGCCGATGAGGGCCCCGAATTTATCCAGCCAGTCGCCTTCGAGACCGACGCGGATGACACGGGGCCAGAAGGCGTTGTATGTCGAAAGCAAGCCGCCCTGTTTACGCGGCAGAGCGCGGGCGCACGACAGCTGCGATACGTTCTCCTTCCCTAGCTTGCGTCATGGCCAGGTCATATGACGCCTGCAGGTTCAGCCACAATCGGGCCGAGGTCCCGAAATACGCGGCCAGCCGAAGGGCGGTGTCGGCCGTAATGCTACGCTCGCCCTTGACGATCTCAGCCATGCGGCTTTGCGGCACGTCCAAAGCCCGAGCCAAAGCGGACACAGATACGCCAATCGTCCGGAGTTCTTCGGCGAGAATTTCACCAGGATGAATAGCCGGCAGCATCACGGCCTCAATGGTAATCGGCGATTTCGACGTCATAGGCGTCTCCCTCGGTGAAGGTGAAGCAAATCCGCCACTGATCGTTTATACGGATGCTGTAGTGGCCAGTACGACCGCCTTCCAGCGCCTGGAAACGGTTGGACGGCAGTTTCATCAAATCCTCAATCCGCTCCGCATCGTTGAGAATGGCGAGGCGCCGGTGCGCTTGCCGCTCGAACCCTTGGAACGCCGGGACTCGTTCTCCTTTCAGGAATTGCGCGGTGCGCTTGTCCGCAGCAGACTTAATCATCGTCATATCGTACGCTCAGGCGGACTACCTGTCATACGGAAACTGCGAATAAGGTATCGTTAAACGGATAGATCAGGCTGTACTTGTTTCCATACGCAACCTTCTCCGTGTGGCCGTATTTCCTGGAGGAGAATCCGAGAATCTGGCGAGCGGCATGGGCATGGGCTCGATCCATGTCAGCTCCCCGAACGGCGCGAGCGTCTATGGCCGACTGATCGCCCTCGCCGCGCTAGGCGCGCGGGTGAGAAGCCATACGCTGAGCGTTATTCTGGCTTAAATGGGTGAAAATGGGTGAGATATTGGATGGATTCTGTTATATGGAAGGAAAGTTGAGGGGCACCACCTGGGGGGATCGGGTGAAAATGGATGGATAAATGGACGATCTGCTGAAAACCGGCTCGATCGGCATCTCTCCGGCGATGCTGAAGACCATTGCCGAGATCGACGAATTCAAAGGCGCGTGGACCGCCCTCGGGCGGCTTGCACCCGAGCGTTTGGACAAGTTGCGCCGCGTCGCGACTATCGAGAGTATCGGTTCTTCCACTCGTATCGAGGGGGCGAAGCTGTCCGACCGCGAGGTCGACCAGCTTCTCTCCAATATCGACATCACCGCCTTCGCCAGCCGCGACGAGCAGGAGGTCGCCGGCTATGCAGCCGTCATGGAAACCATCTTCGCCAGTTATGATTCCATCGACCTGACCGAGAATCATATCCGGCAGCTCCATCGCGACCTGCTGCAATATACCGCCAAGGACGAGCGCCATCGCGGCGAATACAAAACCCTCGACAACCATGTCGAGGCGTTTGGCCCAGACGGCAAAAGCCTTGGTATTGTCTTCGAAACCATCACGCCATTCGACACTCCGGCGCAGATGCAGGCGCTGGTTGCGTGGACGCGCAAGGCACTGGATGGCGGCGTGTTGCATCCGTTGCTGGCCATCGCTGTGTTCGTGGTCGTGTTTTTGGCGATCCATCCGTTCCAGGACGGCAACGGGCGGCTCTCGCGCGTACTGACGACGCTGCTTTTGCTGCGTGCGGGATATGTCTATGCCCCTTACGCCTCCCTCGAAAGCGCGATCGAAAAGACCAAGGATGCCTATTATCGGGCGCTGCGGCAAACGCAGGGCACTTTGCGCGCCGAAAGCACGGAATGGCAGCCGTGGCTCGACTATTTTATTGGGGCGTTGCGCTCTCAGAAGCGCGCACTCGACGAGAAGATCAGGCGCGAAAAAATCGTGCTTGATGCACTGCCGCCGCTCTCGGTTCAAATCCTCGATATCGTCCGAACTCAGGGGCGAGTCACGGTCGCCGAAGCTGCGAAGATCACGGGCAGGAGCCGTAATACGATCAAAGACCATCTTAAGGCTCTGATTGATGGGGGGCATCTTGCCCGCCATGGTGCCGGCCGCGGAAGCTGGTATGCGCTCGCCTGAGCACTTTTTAGGCACAGGCGGCCTAAGCGAGTTTGGCATAGATAGCGACAGAGAATATTGCCTGGCTCTCGGTCCTCGAGCGTAACCGGCGGCTCTTCCAGACCATTGCTCGGGGGACCTTGGTTCTGGTCCGGCGCCAGGGCGGCCCGCTCTTCGCGGAGCGGCGTCAACGGCGGTTGACCCGAACTCCGCCCCGGGCGATAACTCCGCCGCCCGGGCGGGCCTGCCAACGGCAAGCCTTTCCGGCCCGCGAAACCAGGGGACCCAGGGGACGACGCGTGGCCAACCGTATTTTCTCCGGCATTCAGCCGACCGGAAACCTGCATCTCGGCAATTATCTCGGTGCGATCCGCAATTGGGTCCGGCTGCAGAACGACTTCGAGTGCCTCTTTTGCCTGGTGGATCTTCATGCCATCACGCTATGGCAGGATCCGAAGGAGTTGACCGCGAACACCCGCGAGGTCGCGGCCGGGCTCTTGGCCGCCGGCATCGATCCCAAGTCCTGCGTCCTCTTCGCCCAGAGCCGGGTGCCCGGCCATGCTGAACTTGCCTGGGTGCTGAACTGCGTCGCCCGCCTCGGCTGGCTC